>NZ_JBEPYQ010000003.1:0-126394 GCF_041641335.1 Cohnella sp.
CAGTATTTTACGCTCAGGTGCTGGAGGAAACCCGAGTCGGCGATCTGCCGGCCGTCGTGCCTCATATTGCAGGTTCGGCTTGGGTAACGGGATTCCACCAATTCATCTTTCGAGAGAAGGACGAATGGAACGACGGGTTCTTCCTGCTCTGATCTCGGCGGAAGGCCATCTTAAATCCGGAGAAGGTGCGCAATCATGGAATTCAACAAATGGTACGCCGCGATTGAGGTTCACGCCGGCGGTCAGCCGCTCCGCATCGTCACCGGAGGCTTGCCCTCTATACCGGGAGCGACTCTGCAGGAACGAGCGGACTACTTCGCTCAGCATTGCGATGCCATCCGCGGTCTTCTAATGGCAGAGCCTCGCGGACACCACGGCATGACCGGCGCCATCGTCACGCCGCCCGCTAGCGGGGATGCCCGGTTCGGTCTGCTGTTCATGAACAATGAAGGGATGGCCGACGTCAGCGGTCACGGCGTAATCGCCGCCGTAACCGCCTTGATCGAGACTGGCCAGCTTCCGCCGGAAGCGGCCGCCGAAGGGGTTCGCATCGATCTCCCGGCAGGGACGATAGTCGCTTATGCCGATTGCGAAGGCTCGGAGGTCAAGTCGGTATCGTTCGATCACATCCCGTGCTTTGCCTATGCGTTGGATGTTCCGGTCGAGCTGAAAGGTCGGGCCTTTCCCGTGGATGTCGTATATAACGGAGCCTTCTATGCCGTCGTCGATGTTAAGGCGCTCGATCTCGCGCTGCTGGAAAGCTCGCTGCCGGACTTGCAAATGTGGGGCGGGGCGATTAAGCGCTTCGTCGATGACCGGCTCTCCCTACTCCATCCTGTGACAGGTCGGATGGCCGGCATTCATGGCGTCGTCATTGCCGGCACCGAAGGCGATCTTCGCCCTGGCTCCGATTGCCGGAACGTAACGGTGTTCGCCAACGAGCAGTTCGACCGATCGCCGGGAGGAGCTGGCGCTATCGCTCATATGGCGGCTCGGATGCAGCGGGGGGAAGTCCGACTCGGGGACACGATGACGTATGAAGGAATCGCAGGCTCGCAAGCGACCGTTCAAGCGATGGAGACGGTCAAGCTGAACGATTGGGAGGCTACCGTCTACCGAATGACGGGTTCTGCCTTCGTGATCGGGCTCATGAACTTCGTCATCGATCCGAGCGATCCGTTGTCCGAAGGTTTCGTTCTGCGTTAGGCCTCTATATTATTCTAATTCATTTTGAGAGGGGAAACTTTTCATGGCTAAATTCGAAGGCGTATACGTGGCGTTGGTTACTCCGTTTACGGAGTCTTATGAGGTGGACTACAAGAGATTGGCTGAGCTGTGCGAATGGCAGATCGAGAATGGAGCTAACGGCCTCGTACCGACGGGCTCCCTCGGGGAATACGCGACGATGTCGAACGAAGAACGCGCGAAAGTCGTCGAGACCGTCATCGATGCCGCTGCCGGCCGAGTACCGGTCGTTGTCGGGTCCGCAGCTCCTTCGACGCAGCAAGCGGTCTCTTGGGTACAGCATGCGAAGGATAAAGGAGCGGCGGGCGTTATGGCGCTGCCACCGATCAACTATAAGCCGCTCGAGAATGAGGTTATCGCTCACTACGAGGCTCTGAACTCGGTTGGCTTGCCGATCGTGGGATACAACAATCCTCACGATTACAAAGTCGATCTCACGCCGGACTTGCTGGCTAAGCTCTCTAAGCTGGAGAACTTTGTTGCCGTTAAGGAATTCTCCGGAGATATCCGCCGCGTTCATGAAATTCTGGCGAAGACCGATCTGGAAGTCATGATCGGCGTCGACGATCTGGCTATGGAAGGACCGCTGTTCGGTGCGACAGGCTGGATCTCCGGCGTCTCGAACGCGCTGCCGAAAGAAGGAGCGGAGCTCTTCAAGCTGGCAAGGGAAGGAAAGCTGGAGGAAGCCTCCAAGCTGTACAAACATCTGCTTCCGCTGTTTCATTTCGACGCCAACCCGCAGCTTGTGCAATCGATCAAATACATGATGGAATTGGCCGGTTTCCCGGTAGGTCCGGCTCGTCCGCCGAGATTGCGGCTTCCGGAAGCCGATTATCAAGCGATCAAGAAAGCATACGAGTACGCTGTTAACCGTTAAGGACTCGTCGGATTAAGCTAGCCATTAAGAGGAGGAATCGGCTTGAACAGCAGCAAAAATTGGATCGGCGGAGAATGGATTGCCCCGAATGCCGGAGAACTCGTCATCAAGAACCCTTCAGACTCGACTGAGGAGGTCGGCGTTCTCCATCTGTCGGATGCTTCTCAAGTCGTTCAGGCGGCGCAGGCGGCGCGCAGCGCGCTTCCTGCCTGGTCCCGCCTGACCGGTGCGGGCAGGGCGGACTACTTGTACAAAATGGCGAATGCGCTGGAAGCAAACTTGACGGAAATCGCGACGCTGGCCAGCAGAGAGATGGGGAAGCCGATCGGGGAGATGCGGGGCGAGACGATGCGCGGAGTGAACCTGCTCCGTTATTACGCCGCCGAAGGCGTGCGCGCCAACGGGGTCGTCATCCCTTCCAGCGAGACGAACGTCCTGCAATATACGAAGAAGGTGCCTCTGGGCGTTGTCGGGGTCATCACGCCATGGAACTTCCCTGTCGCCATTCCGATCTGGAAGATCGCGCCTGCGCTCATCTGCGGGAATACAGTCATCTGGAAGCCGGCGGAATTCGCCTCGCTGACCGCAACCCGACTGGCCGAGATCTTCGCTTCCGCAGGCTTGCCGGCCGGCGCGCTTAATCTCGTCATCGGCAAAGGCAGCACAATCGGAGACGTTCTGCTGGAGCAAGTCAATCTGAATGCCGTTAGCTTTACCGGATCGACGAACACCGGCATGCGCGTGGCTCAAGCCTGCGCTAGCCGCAACATCAAATATCAGACGGAGATGGGCGGGAAGAACGCGGCGATCGTGCTGAGCGACGCCGATCTCGACAAGGCCATCCCGATGATTCTGAGCGGGGCGTTCCGATCTGCCGGGCAGAAGTGCACGGCGACTAGTCGGATCATCGTCGAGAGCGCCATCTATCATCCGTTCGTCGAAGCGTTGAACCGGGCGGTTGCGGGAATCAAGCTCGCTCCGGCGCTCGATCCCGGCGCCTATCTCGGACCGGTAGCGTCTGCCAGCCAGTTCAAGAGCGTCATGTCCTACGTGAATATGGCGCGGGAGCAAGCGGACATTGTGGCAGAAGGCCCTGCGCTGGCAGAAGCGAAGGAAGGCAACTACATTCGGCCGATCGTCGCCGCCGGCGTCGACGCGGATCACCCTCTCGTTCAGGAGGAGATTTTCGGACCGGTCGCCACGGTGCTGGAGGCGCGCAATTTCGAAGATGCCATCGCCCTGTGCAACCGTACGGAGTTCGGGCTGAGCGCCTCCCTGTTTACGCGCAACCTTGCTCATGCTCATCGTTTCCTGGATGAAGCGGAGGCGGGCATGGTTCGCGTCAATCAGGAATCGGCGGGCGTTGAGTACCAATCTCCGTTCGGCGGGATGAAGATGTCGAGCTCCCACTCCCGGGAGCAGGGTCAAGCCGCGCTGGATTTCTATACCGAGACGAAAACGTGCGCGATTAGCTACGCCTAGAGGTTCGGATACATGAATTCCCCATCTATGTTTGTCTGCCGCTGCGAGGAAGTGACGCTCACCCAACTGGAAGAAGCGTATGAATCGGGCTGTCACACCTCGCGTCAATTAAAGATGAAGACGCGTGCGACAATGGGGGCCTGCCAAGGTCGGGTGTGCAGGCACCTGTTGGAGACGTGGACACATAGCCGAAATCCGGACGCGCCGCGGGATTCGGAGCTGCTGTCCGTCCGGCCGCCGATCCGACCGATTACTTTTGGCCAACTGGCAAAGGGTGAAGCGTAATGGAACGGATTAACGATCATCCCATCTTGGGTAAGAAAACACAACGAGATTCCGTGAATTTCTCGTTTAACGGGAAGCCGATGGCCGGCTATCGCGGTGAGCCGATTGCCGCCGCCTTGCTGGCTGCAGGCATTCGAACGCTGAGGAAGCACGAAGAATCGGGCAACTCTCGGGGAATCTATTGCGCCATCGGGCATTGTATGGAATGTCGGCTCCAAGTACAAGGCAAGGGCATCGTTCGCTCTTGCCTGACGCCGCTGGAAGAAGGAATGCAAATCTCCGAAGGGCTGCAGCTGCCTAACGAAATTACCGGGAGGAAACGGCCATGAGCCGACAATCGCAGAATTCGGATTTAATGATCGTCGGCGCAGGTCCGGCCGGCCTGTCTGCGGCGATCGTCGCTTCTGGGAACGGCCTCAAGGTTACGGTGATCGACGAGTTTCTTGAGCCAGGGGGCCGAATGCTCGGACAATTTCACGAAGAGCATGGCCGCTGGTGGGTCGGCAAGCGCATAGCGGAGCAATTGATCGAGACGTGCGGGAAGCAAGGCGTATCGATCCGCTGCGGCCTATCGGTCTACGGTCTGTTGAAGTCGGACGGCCTGTGGGAGGTTTCCACCTCCGAAGGACGCTTGTCCGCGCCTCGCGTCCTGCTGGCTACCGGGGCCGCGGAGGTGCCGGTGCCAGCCGACGGCTGGACGCTGCCCGGAGTCATGTCGATCGGAGCGGCCCAGGTCATGTCGAATGTTCACTATGTTAAACCTGGAAATCGCGGCCTCATCATCGGCATGAACGTGCTCGGAATGGCCATCGCACGCGAATTGTCGGTCTCCGGCGTCTCGCTGGCGGGCATCGTCCTGCCTCCGGCCGGAACGTTCGCCGGTTCGTCGGCGCTTCCGAAGGAATGCCTTCGGCTGTTGATGGGATTGTCGCACCTGGCGCCGTCGCCGGTGCTTCGCCTTGGCGGACGCGTCGCGGGAGCGCTGGGAATGGCGGGTCTCGTCTCCAAGTTCTTTCCGCGCAGAGGTATTAAGCTCTGGGATATTCCCTTGATGCTGCGTACAGCTGCAATTCGAATAAATGGCACCGACCGCGTCGAATCGGTCACGTTGGCGGATGTGAACGGGGCGGGCGAGATCCTTCCGGGGAGCGAGAGGGAGGTGCCCGTCGACTTCGTCGCGTTGGCGGGAGGCTTGTATCCGCTAGCCGAGCTGGCTGCCGTGGCGGGATGCCCGTTCCTGTATACTCCGGAGCTGGGCGGACATCTGCCGTTTCACAGCGAAAGGATGCAGACGCCGGTGGAAGGACTGTTCGTAGCCGGCAACATCACCGGAGTGGAAAGCGCACTCGTCGCGATGGCGCAAGGCCGGCTTGCCGGCGCTTCGATCAGCCATGAGGCCGGCGCTTACGGAGTTGACGGCGAACGCCATGTCGCGGACGCGGTGGAAGAAGTTCATCGCGTGCGGTCTTCGGCATTGATTCAATTCCATCCGGACATTCCGGAGGTGCGCAAAAAAATCTATCAGCTATGGCAAGCCACTTATCAGGCTGGAGGGTAACATCAAATGGTCGTACAAACAGGCGGCAGCACGAACATCATCATCCGGCTGGAAACGGACAAGGATAAAATCTCTTTCGGACAAATCGTAACGGCGATCGGCGACGCAGGCGGCGAGATCGCCGCTCTTGACGTTAGTCGCGCAGGAAAACAGAAGACGCTGCACGATCTTACCGTCACGATCGATCCAGCCTTCTCGGAACGAGTCGTTTCGCGTTTGCGGAACATGGATGGGGTGCGGGTGGTCAATGTCTCGGATCAGACGCTGCTGCTGCATCTCGGCGGCAAAATCGAGGTTCATTCCAAGCTGAGAATCAAAAATCGCGATGACCTGTCGCGTGTATATACCCCAGGAGTAGCCCGGGTAAGCATGGCGATTCACGAAGATCCTTCCCGCGCTTATTCGCTGACGATCAAGAGAAACATGATTGCCGTCGTCTCGGACGGCACCGCCGTACTGGGGCTCGGCAACATCGGTCCGCTGGCCGCGATGCCGGTCATGGAAGGCAAAGCGATGCTGTTCAAGCAGCTTGCCGACGTCGACGCCTTCCCGATCTGCTTGGACACCCAGAACACAGAGGAGATCGTGGAAACGATCAAACGGATCGCTCCCGCCTTCGGGGGGATCAACCTGGAGGATATCTCTTCGCCGCGCTGCTTCGAGATCGAACGACGCCTGATCGAGGATTTAGATATTCCCGTCTTCCACGACGATCAGCATGGGACAGCGGTCGTACTGCTGGCAGGGCTGTATAACGCCGTCAAGCTCGTCGGCAAACGGCTAGAAGATTGCAAGATTGTATTGTGCGGGGTCGGGGCGGCGGGTACCGCTTGCACGAAGATTCTGCTGTCGGCCGGCGCGAGCAACATAATCGGCGTGGACCGTGCCGGGGCTCTGGTCAAGGGACAACACTCTGACAACGAAGCTTGGGCGTGGTGTGCCGAGCATACGAATCCGAACCGCGAGACGGGCAGCTTGTCTGACGTCATCCAAGGCGCGGATATTTTTATCGGCGTATCCGGACCCGGCATTCTGAAAAGTCAGGACGTCCGAAAGATGGCGGCCGATCCGATCGTGTTCGCCATGGCCAACCCGAACCCGGAGATTATGCCGGAGGAGGTGGAGGGCATCGTCCGAGTGATGGCGACGGGACGTTCGGATTATCCGAATCAGATCAACAATGTCCTCTGCTTTCCCGGTCTGTTCAGAGGCGTTCTCGATTGCCGCGCGTCCCGCGTGACCGAGTCTATGAAGCTGGCTGCCGCCAAAGCGATCGCTGCCGTCGTCTCCGAGGAGGAACTAAACGAGAATTACATTATTCCAAGCCTCTTTAACCAGCGCGTCGTTGAACAGGTGCGTCAAGCCGTTATCGACGCGGCATATGAAGCCAAGGTGGCTCGAAGGCGGGACATCCGCGCCGGGGAATTCGCGAGCGAAACTGAAACAGGGAACGGGGGAAGTTGAAGATGAGCGCAAGGAAAGTGAATCCGATCTCTTACAAAAGCGTGTCAATTAGCGATCCGTTCTGGACGAAATACCGGAACCTGGTGAGAGATGAAGTTATTCCCTACCAATGGGACGCGCTGAACGATCGAATCGAGGGAGCGGCTCCAAGCCGCGCGATCCGCAATTTCCGCATTGCCGCAGGCGAAGAGGAAGGGGAATTCTACGGCTATATTTTCCAGGACAGCGATGTGGCGAAGTGGCTGGAAGCCGTCGCTTACAGTCTGGCGTCCTCTCCGGATCCGGAATTGGAGCGGCTCGCCGATGAGACCATCGAGCTGCTGAACAGAGCGCAGCAGCCTGACGGCTATCTGAACACCTATTTTACGATCAAGCATCCGGACCGGCGCTGGGAGAATGAACGGGACAATCACGAAACCTATTGCGCGGGGCATCTGATTGAGGCGGCGGTCGCGTATTACGAGACGACGGGCAAAACCCAATTGCTCAACCTTGTCTGCAAGCTGGCGGATCACATCGATTCGGTATACGGCGAAGAAGAAGGAAAGCTTCGGGGGTATCCGGGACATCAGGAGATCGAGCTGGCTTTAATGAGATTGTATGCGGTGACGGGCGAGGAGCGTTATGCCCATCTGAGCCGGTTCTTCATTAATGAGCGAGGACGGGAGCCCCACTTCTTCAAGCAGGAGGCAGATCGGCGTGCGGAGCGGCATGGCCGGGAATCGCTGCTTGCGGAAGGCTATTACAACTTATACAAGCATAACTATGAATACAACCAATCGCATCTGCCCGTTCGCGAGCAGGAGCATGCTGTCGGGCACGCCGTACGCGCGGTGTACATGTATGCGGGAATGGCGGACGTCGCGGCCAAGACGGGAGATGTCTCTTTGCTTGAAGCATGCAGACGCTTGTGGGACAACGTTACCCAGCGGCAAATGTATATTACGGGCGGCATCGGATCCAATCATGACGGCGAAGCCTTCAGCTTTGATTACGATCTGCCGAACGATACGGCGTATACGGAAACCTGCGCAGCGATCGGGCTCGTCTTCTGGGCGCACCGGATGCTTCATCTCGACCCGGACGGCAAGTATGCCGACGTCATTGAGCGCGCGCTCTATAACGGTACGATCAGCGGCATGTCGCTCGACGGCAAAAGCTTCTTCTATGTCAATCCGTTGGAAGTGTGGCCGGAAGCTTGCAAGCGTCCGGACAAGATGCATGTGGAGAAGGTAAGGCAGAAATGGTTCGGCTGTGCATGCTGTCCGCCCAATCTGGCGCGGATGATCGCCTCGCTCGGACAGTACATTTACTCGCAGGATGAGAACACCGTCCACGTTCATCAATATATCGGCAGCGAGACGACCGTCGGGCTCTCCGGACAACAAGTTCGATTGTCGTTGGAGTCGAACTATCCATGGGACGGACAGATTAAGCTAACGGTTGCTCCGGAGCATAAGGGCGAGTTCTCGGTAGCCGTCCGCATCCCCGGCTGGTGCGAGGGAGCGTCTGTCTTCGTGAACGGACAGAAGGTTTCGGCAGACGCTCGCCCCCGGAAGGGCTATTTGAAGCTGACCCGCGAGTGGGATGCCGGCGACGTCATTACGCTCGATTTCCCGATGCCGGTCGAACGGATTTACGCGAATCCGAAAGTCCGCACGAATGCTGGAAAAGTGGCCATTCAGCGCGGACCGATCGTCTACTGCTTGGAGCAGGCCGACAACGGCGAAATTCTGCCCGATATCTCGCTGCCCGAGAACGCGGAGCTCTCCGCACGGTTCGAGCCGGGTAGATTGGGCGGCGTGACGGTCGTGACCGCCGAAGCGGTTCGGGGCGATTCGAGGGGTTGGGACACGACGCTGTACGGGAAGAAGAAGCGCAGCAAGCACGCGGCTCCGATTCAAGCGATCCCTTATTTCGCTTGGGCGAACCGTGGGGAAGGCGAAATGCTTGTGTGGATTAGAGAGGAGTAAGCGAGGAAGAGCGCCGAGTAAGAGAGGGGATGCGAACAGATGCCACAGATGCAGAGCTATCCGATGGTGAAACCAATCAATCGGCAAGCGGCGAAATCGTTTAAGCTTCAGGATGTCGAGCTGCTGGACGGACCTTTTAAACACGCGATGGAATTAAACCGGACGTACTTGCTCGAGCTCGAACCGGACCGGCTGCTCGCCCGATTCCGGGAGTATGCGGGCTTGACGCCGAAAGCTCTCCAATACGAGGGCTGGGAAGCAATGAGCTTGTCGGGTCATTCCTTGGGCCACTATCTGTCGGCCATCTCGATGCTCTACGCTTCTCTAGGAGAAGAGGTGTTCAAGGAGCGGGTCGATTATATGGTCGACGAACTGGCAGCTTGCCAGGACGCGCACGGAGACGGGTATGTGTCCGGCATTCCCAATGGCAAGGAATTGTTCCAGGAGGTGGCTCGCGGCGATATCCGCTCCAAGGGCTTCGACTTGAACGGCGGATGGGCGCCTCTATACACGCTGCACAAATTGTTCGCCGGCTTGCGCGATGCGCTTCACCTGACCGGTAACGGCAAAGCGCTTCAAGTGTCGATTAAGCTGGCGGATTGGCTAGACGGCATTGTTGGCGGCCTGACGGAGGAGCAGATGGAGGAAGTGATGATCTGCGAGTACGGCGGGATGAACGAAGTGTTGGCCGACCTGTACGGAGATACCGGGGAGATCAAGTACATGAAGCTTGCCGACCGCTTCTGGCACAAGGTCGTGCTTGATCCTCTCGCGGCCGGCGAAGACAAGCTGGCCGGTAAGCACGCCAATACGCAAATTCCGAAGCTGATCGGATTAGCCAAGCAGTACGAGTGGACGAAAGAGGAGAAGTACAAGAAGACGACGGAATTTTTCTGGGAGCGCGTCGTCGAGCATCACTCCTACGTCATCGGAGGCCATAGCTTTAACGAATATTTCGGCGAGCCGGACGAGCTGTCCGATCGGATCGGGAAGACGACGACGGAGACGTGCAACTCGTACAACATGTTGAAGCTGACGAAGCGCCTTTTCCAATGGAACGGGAACGCCAAGGAAGCCGATTTCTATGAGCGTGCGCTCTTTAACCACATTCTCTCCTCGCAAAACCCGGAGAACGGAGACATGTGCTACTGTGTCTCTCTCGAAATGGGCGGTTATAAGGACTATAATAAGAGGTTCGAAGACTTCACCTGCTGTATCGGCACGGGCATGGAGAATCATGCAAGCTATGGAGCCGGGATTTATTTCTACAACGAGGATTCGCTCTTCGTCAACCAATATATTCCCTCCGTACTTCGTTGGAAGGAGCGGGGCATCGAGCTAAGACAAGAAACGCGTTACCCGGAAGACGATCGCATCGTCCTTAGGCTATCCGGCAAGTCTGAAGCTCCGCTAACGGTCAATATCCGTTATCCGTATTGGGCGGAGAAAGGCATCGAGATCAGAGTAAACGGACTACCGCAGTCGGTCTCGAGTGCCGTCCCGGGAAGCTTCGTCGGCATTCGCCGTCTCTGGGAGGACGGAGACACGGTGGAAGTGGCTCTGCCGATGACGCTGCGTCTGGAAAGCATGCCGGACAATCCGAATCGGACTGCTGTTCTGTATGGGCCGCTTGTATTGGCCGGCGAGCTCGGACCGCTGGAGGATCCGGGGGCCAGGAGTCGTCTGTATACGCCAGTCTTGATTACGAACGGAAGGCCGGCAGTCGAGTGGCTGGAGCCCGTGTCCGGGAAGACGGCGACGTTCCGGACGGTTGGCGTCGGTCATCCTCGCAACGTTGAGCTGTATCCCTTCTATCGGATGCACGACAAGACCTATACGGTCTATTGGGATTTATTCACGAAGGAATCTTGGGCGAGGTCCGAGGAAGAGTACTTGATCGCCTACGACAATATTCGTAAGCTTGAGCAATGTACGATCGACTTCGCCCAGCCGGGAGAAATGCAGCCGGAACGCGATCATCATTTCCAAGGCGAGACGACTGGCGTCGGTACGATGCACAAACGGTCCTACCGATACGCTTCATTGGATGGATGGTTCTCCTTCGATCTGAAGACGGATCCGCGAGTCGACACGACGCTGGTCGTCACTTACTCGGCGGCAACCGATTTGCCGGGCTGCGAGTTCGACGTTCTTGCCAATGGCATCCCGCTGACCGAGTCGTACGAGGGTGCGAAGGAAACAGACAAATTCTATAACGTGAACTATCCGTTGCCGCAAGCGCTCGTCGGCGATGCGGATACGATCGCCATTATGTTCAAGGCGCGTCCAGGTCGTCGTATTCGTAAAGTATTCGGGGTTCGCATCATCGATCCTGGCAGAGGGGAGCAGCCATGAAGTTCCAGGACTTCCCTTATCGCAGGCCGGATATCCGAGTAATCGAGAGCGAGTTCAGCAATCTTATCCGCAAGTTCGAACAGGCGACGGAGGCAGACGAGCAGCATGCGCTCATGACCGCGATTCACAACCTGCGCCGCGAATACGAATCGATGTGCTCGATTGCCTACGTCCGCCATACGATGGACACGACGGACCCGTACTACCGGGAAGAACAGGATTACATCGACGAAACCGGCCCCCTCTATCAAGGGCTCGTATCGCGTTACTACAAGGCGTTGACCGAATCCAAGTTCAAGGAAGAACTGGAACGGCGGTGGGGCAAGCAGCTGTTCCGGATTGCGGAGAACGCGCAGCGCACCTTCAGTCCGGAGATCGTGGAGGATTTGCAGCTGGAGAACAAGCTCACCAGCGAGTTCACGAGACTCGCCGCCTCGGCTCGAATTCCGTTCGAAGGAGAAGAAAGAAGTCTTGCTCAGCTTGCGCCGTTCGCCCAATCTCAAGATCGGGAGACGAGGAAGAAAGCGGCTGAAGCAAGAACCGCATTCTTCGCCGAGCATGAGGCCGAGCTGGACGAGCTGTTCGATCGGCTGGTGAAGCTGAGGACGAAGATCGCCCATAAACTGGGCTACAACCATTTCGTGGAGCTCGGCTATGCGCGTATGAACCGGACGGATTACGGACCGGCCGAGGTGGCGAAGTTTCGGAAGCAGGTCCGGAGTACTGTCGTTCCGATTACGATGAAGCTGAAGGAGCGTCAGCGCGAGCGGATCGGAGTCGACCGGCTCCGCTATTATGACGATACGTTCGCCTTCGAGTCCGGCAATGCGAACCCCAAGGGCGACCCGGAGCAGATTGTGGCGAGCGCCAAGCGGATGTACGAGGAGATGTCTGAAGAAACGGGCGTCTTCTTCAGGCGGATGGTCGACGAAGGACTGATGGATTTGCTCAGTAAGCCGGGCAAAGCCGGAGGCGGGTACTGCGCGATGATCGCCAAGCAGGAGGCCCCGTTCATATTCGCCAACTTCAACGGCACCTCCAGCGATATCGACGTTCTGACGCACGAGGCGGGACACGCGCTTCAATCCCTGTGCAGCTTGAAATACAACGTCCCGGAATATGAATTCCCTACGGCGGAAGCTTGCGAAATCCATTCGATGAGCATGGAGTTCTTCGCTTGGCCCTGGATGGAGCTGTTTTTCGGGGAGGAGGCGGAGAAGTACAAATTCAAGCATATGAGCGAGTCGCTGCTGTTCCTTCCGACCGGCTCGGCCTTCGATGAATTTCAGCATTATGTCTATGAGAATCCGGAAGCAACGCCGGAGGAGCGCAAACGCGCTTGGCGGGACATCGAGAAGATTTACACGCCTTACCGAGATTACGAAGGGAACGATTTTCTAGAGCGAGGCGGCGTATGGCTGCAGAATGGGCATGTGTTCTGCATTCCGTTCTACTACATCGATTACGCGCTGGCGCGGGTATGCTCGTTCCAGCTCTGGAAGAGAGCGAACGAGCAATCAGAAGCTGCCTGGTACGATTACATGAATCTGTGCCAGGCGGGCGGAAGCCGCTCTTTCTTGGAATTGCTCGCATTGGGCCATCTCGACTCTCCGTTCGCCGACGGCTGTGTCGAAGGCGCGGTAGAGGAAATTGAGCGTTGGCTTGACCGAATCGACGATCGTCAACTGTAATTAGCGGGAGGAGTCGCGGAATGAACGATAGGTTAAGAAAGCTATACGCTTATATGGATCAAGAACACTTAGATACTGTTTTGATCACGCAGCCTAAGCATGTTTATTATTTGACGGGGTTTGCTTCCGATCCGCACGAGCGATTCCTGGGCCTTGTTCTGCCGAAAGGAGAGGAACCGTTCTTGCTCGTGCCGGCCTTGGACGAGGAGGCGGCGCGAGCGGAAGCCTCCGTTTCCTCCATCCGGACGCATACGGATACGGACAATCCGTATGAAGTATTGAAGCGCGCGCTAACCGGGCCGATCGCTCGTCTTGGCGTGGAGAAGAGCCATCTGACCGTGCGCCGCTACGAAGAGCTGTCGGCTACGTTGGCCGCGGACAGCTACGTCGACGTGGAACGGGCGTTAACACAGATGCGTGCGATCAAATCCCCGGAGGAGATCGCACGGCTGAAGGAAGCCGCGCGGCTGGTTGAACAGGTGCTCCGCGACGGCTTGCGGCACGTGAAGCCCGGCGTGACGGAGCTGGACATCGCTGCCGAACTGGAATACGCGATGAAAAAGGCGGGAGTAAGCCCCGCGTTCGCGACGACGGTGCTGTCCGGCGAGAAGTCGGCTCTGCCGCACGGGGCGACCGGCAATCGAAGGATTCAGAACGGGGACATGCTCCTATTCGATATGGGGGTCGCCTATGACGGCTATCTCTCCGATATTACCCGGACGTTCGCGATCGGCGAGGTTAGCGACAAGATGAAGGAAATATACGATGCGGTGCTTGAAGCGAATGTGCGGGGCATCGCCTCCGTTCGTCCTGGCGCCGAAATGGCCGAGGTGGACCGGGCGGCGCGTCAATGCATCGAGGGTAGAGGCTTCGGCAGCTATTTTACGCATCGGGTCGGGCACGGCTTAGGAATAGAGGTGCACGAATACCCGTCGGTTCACGGGGACAACCGGGATCGTCTGCGCGAGGGAATGGTCATTACGATCGAGCCGGGCATTTATTTGCCGGGCATCGGCGGCGTTCGCGTGGAGGACGATGTCCTCGTGACCGCGGACGGGGCGGAAGCGTTAACGACATTTCCCAAGCAGTTGACGGTCATCGGCTGAAGACCGACTTCAAGGGGTCAATTGAATTGACGCATCATTTGGATTCCATTACAATTAACCCAATTGAACGAGATAACGGAAAAGGTCAGGGCGATCGCATGGATTTAGGTATGAAAATCCGCAAAATTCGCAAGCAGCAGGGCCGCAGTCTGGATGAAATCTCGATGGTATGCGGCTTTACGAAAAGTCTGCTTTCCAAGATCGAGAACGGGAAGACCGTCCCGCCCATCGGTACGCTTATTAAGATTGCGGATGCGCTCGGGACGAAAATATCGGTGCTGCTCGACGATCACGAACAAGGCGGAACCGTCCTATCGAAAATGGAAAATGTGCTGGGGAAGCTGGTCAAGACGCAGAAGGGCTACTCCTTTGCAGCATTGGCCGTAGAACGTCAGGACAAGCTGATGCAGCCTTTTTATTTTGTTGCGAGAAAAGGCGAAACGCCGAGGCGTACGGTATCCCACATCGGGGAAGAATTCATCTACGTGTTGGAAGGCCGCATGAAATATAAGGTCGGAACCGTCGAATATTTGATGGGGCCCGGAGATAGCCTCTATTTCGATTCGGTCGAGGAGCACTTGTTTACGCCCGTGTCGGAGGAAGTGCGTTATTTATCGGTGTTCTGTTCAGCGCAAGGCTAAATCAAGTTGTTTGAATAGAAATCCGAATCGGAAAATAGCGGACAGGATAGTTGAACGGAAACTCTCAGGCGATCACTTCGATGAAGTGCCTTTGCCAGGTCGCCGTTCAGCTTGCCGGCACCGCTATTTTTGTTGCCAACCGATCGATTTCATTTGTTGCTGCCGATGACTTTCCTGCGGAAATGGGAAGGAGAAATTCCCTCTTTACTTGTGAAGAAAGAGGAGAAATAGGGGATGTTGTTAAACCCGACCTCTTCGGCGATGCGGGCGATCGTCCAATCCGTCTGAATCAGCATTTTTTTCGCTTGTTCAATTCGATATTGCTGTAAATAATCGAAGGGGGATAGGCCGTAAATCTTGATCATGCATTTGGCGATGTAATTCGGATGATAGTTTAATTCGCTGCGCAGCATCTCATTGGTGATTTTTCGAGTGTAATGCTGGCGAATGTACTGCTCGACCTTCTCCGCCAGTACGAGCGCAGCGGAATCGGACAAGTCCGAGGACTCCCGGTCCAGATGCTGCATGAACAGTTGAAACGCGGTTTGTTTCTTCCAATTGCGCAACGTGCGGGGGAAATAATCCAGATCGTTAAAATTCGTTAATTCGCTTAACGACCGCTCCGATAGCTGAACATGCTTCGGAATCAAGATGGAGCAGACTTCGCAATGGTTCAAGTAGGCGTGCTGTTTATGCTTCTCGATCAAAGCGCTCCGGCTTTCGAGAAATTTATGGGCATTCTGGTTCTCCTCCCAAGCCCCGAACGTATGGAAGTGGATCCAGGTAATTTCCGTATCTTCTTGGCAGGGTTCCGTTCCGTAATGGTAGGCGTCCGGTCTTAGAATGAGCGCTTCTCCCTGGCTGATCTTCCATTCCTTCGTATTCTCTCCTAGAAACAATTCGCCTTTCGTAACGACGATTAAATCGAATACGCCGATCGAATTCCGGCTAATATGGCGTTCTCCCGGCGCGTAAGCATGCTTGCCGCAATCGATGAAGTAGGGCACGGGCGGAGAGACAAAGTGAAGAATGGGTATGGCCATATTTTTCCTCTTTTCAATAGGTTGATATTTTAAAAGAATCGGTTGAAATAAACGATTTTTTTCAATGATACAACACTTTATATTTGAATTAAACGATTTTATCAACTGATTGTAAAAATTGAAAAAAGGGAGAGTTAGATGAATCCTTCCATCACGGGGAAACCTCTTCAACTCAAGCAGCTGCGCATTCGGGATTCATTTTGGTCTTCTTACATCCATCGGGTTCGTGATGTTGTCGTCCCTTACCAATGGGAGGCATTAAACGACCGGATAGCGGGAGCGGAGCCGAGTCATGCGATTAAGAATTTGAAAATAACCGCAGGGTTGGAGCAAGGCGAATTTCACGGCATGGTGTTCCAAGACAGCGATGTAGCGAAATGGCTGGAGGCCGTCGGTTATTTGCTCGAAAACGAGTCCGATCCGGAGCTGGAGCGTGTGGCGGATGAGCTGATCGAGATCATCGCCGCAGCTCAAATGGATGACGGGTATCTCAATACCTATTTTACAATTAAAGAGCCGAATCAGCGCTGGACTAACCTGGCCGAATGTCATGAACTGTACTGTGCAGGTCATTGGATCGAGGCGGGCGTGGCCTACTATCAAGGAACGGGCAAGCGCAAGCTGTTGGACGTTTGCTGTAAGCTGGCGGATTGCATCGATCAGACGTTCGGTCCGGAGCCTGGGAAGATGATCGGGTATGACGGACATCAGGAAGTGGAATTGGCTCTGGTTAAACTCTATCGAGCGACCAGCAACGAGAAATATTTGAAATTGAGCCAATTTTTCATAGATGTACGCGGACAAGAGCCGAATTTCTACCAGGAGCAATTCAAACAGCGCAACGGAAGCGTTCACTTCCCGTTTCTTGATATCGCTTCTAATCTTTCCTACAGCCAGGCCCATTTGCCGGTGCGCTTGCAGGAGACGGCCGAGGGACATGCGGTACGGGCGGTTTACATGTATACGGCAATGGCGGACATCGCGCTGGAGACCGGCGATGAAGAGCTGCTGACGGCCTGCAGAAGACTGTGGAGCAATATCGTCGAAAAGCGGATGTACATTACCGGGTCGATCGGTTCGATGGCTCACGGAGAATCGTTCACTCTGGATTATGATTTGCCGAACGATTCGGCCTATGCCGAAACCTGTGCCTCGATCGGATTGATCTTGTTCGCGCAGCGTATGCTTCAGATCGAGCCTCGGAGCGAGTACGCGGACGTCCTGGAGAGAGCGCTCTACAATACGGTGATTAGCGGGATGTCGCAAGATGGTAAGCGCTTCTTCTACGTCAACCCGCTGGAAGTATGGCCGGACGCCTGCGAACATAACCATACGTTCAGCCACGTCAAGCCGCAAAGACAAGAATGGTTCGGGTGCGCTTGCTGTCCGCCCAATATCGCGCGATTGCTGGCATCGCTTAACCGTTACGTGTTCACCGTTCAGGGACGAACCCTGTATACGCATCTTTACGTCGGCGGAGATTTGAACGCCGAGCTCGATGGCCGACAATTGATGTGGAAGACGGAGTCGGATTTGCCTTGGAAGGGCGAAGTTCGCTTCGAATACATCGGACAATCGGCTGACGAATTTACGATGGCTCTGCGGATTCCGGATTGGTGCGAGGGCGCGTCTGTCAAGATTAACGGAGAAACCGTATCCATCGAAGGTAGCATCGTAGACGGCTATGCAAGGCTGACGAGAGAGTGGCAGCAGGGCGATCGAATCGAGCTGTCGCTTCCGATGACCGTCAAGAGGATGAAAGCCCATCCATCCGTTCGTGCTGCAGCAGGCAAGACGGCATTGCAGCGCGGTCCTATCGTTTACTGTGCGGAAGAGGCCGACAACGGAGCGGATCTGCACTTGCTCTCCTTGAGCGGAGGGAAGGAGTTTGAAGCTCGCTTCGAACCGGAGCTGCTCGGCGGCGTCGTCACGATCACGACAACGGGCATGAGGAAGAAGCAAGCTGACTGGGACGGGCGGCTATATCACGTGGATAAGCCCGCCGAAGAGATCCCGGCGGCCCTCAAATTCATTCCTTATTATGCCTGGGCGAACCGAGGACGAGGCGAGATGGCGGTCTGGATTAAGGAGTAGCTAGAGCGATTGATTTTATAGGAAAGCGGGGGAGGACAAGCATGACGGGTAAACCGGAAGAAATTGAACGGTTGGCGAATC
Source organism: Cohnella sp. (assembly GCF_041641335.1). Lineage (NCBI taxonomy): Bacteria > Bacillati > Bacillota > Bacilli > Caryophanales > Paenibacillaceae > Cohnella > Cohnella sp. Next base: position 17,896 of record NZ_JBEPYQ010000003.1, read on the forward strand.
GCAAGTTTGATGTGCGGCTTAAGAAGGGAGCCATCACGAGTTTTCAATTCACCAGAGATTCTTATGACACGCAATATCTATCACGAGGGAAGAGATTCGGCGACGTTCAAGTGGTCTATCGCGAGGAATCCGCCGAAGAGTGGAAGAGGACCGACACGGCGGCACTGGCTCTGGAAGGAGCGGTCAAGGTCGTCAGACAGAGCGATGCGAAGGTAAGCGCGTTTTTCGAAGCGGCCGAAGCCGGTAAACCGGACATCGGAGTCGAGCTTTCCTATGAACTCGATCATGACTGTCTTCGTTACACCGTTCTCCTTCGCAACGAGGGTGAACGGACGATCGAAATCGGCGATTTGTCCATTCCGTTCCCGATGAATTCGGACTACGAATGGGGGACGAAGCCGCATGAGAGCGTCCTCAGGCACGGCTATGTGTCCGGTCACAATTCCTTCTTGTTCTGGATGCGCTGCAATAGCGTTGGTCCTTATCTCTTGATGACGATGGGCGAACAAACGAAGCTGGAGTACTTCGATTTGCAACCGGAAAACGAAGAGAAACCGGGCGGAAAGAGATTCTTCAGGGCTTATGTCCATTCTGCTGCGGAAGGTCAAGTCGCGAGCAGCAAAGGCACCCGGTGGCGGCAGCCGCACACGAGCGCAAAGCTTGCGCCGCGAGGCCAGTCCGGCGATTCCGCCGTTTACTCGTTTAAGTTCCAATGGGCTGACAGTTATGAGGACGTTCGGAGCAGGCTGGTGAACGAAGGACATATCGACGTTCAAGTCATTCCCGGGATGACGGTGCCGAATGATCTGTACGCGATGTTCTATCTTCGTTCGAATGAGCCGATCGAATCGATAATTCCGGAATTTCCGGAGTATACGGAACTGACGTATGTCAAACAAGAGGCGAACATGCAAGTGTACCGGGTGAAGTTCGGCAAGCTGGGAGAGAACCTCTTAACGATCAAGTACGGGGACGGCAAGGAGACACGATTGGAGTTTTTCTCCACGGAACCGGTCGAGACGCTGATCCGCAAGAGGGGAGCGTTTATCGCGAAGCATCAGCACCGCGACCCCGACAAATGGTACAACGGGTTGTTGGCGGAATGGAATATGGAGTCCGAGGTGATGCTGAGCCCCGACCATTACGATCGGATCAAAGGCTGGCGGATCTACGCCGTTACCTGCGACGATCCGGGGTTGAGCAAACCGGCCTTCCTGGCTGCCAAGAACGCCGAATTTCCTGTCGAGGCTGAAGTCGGGGCGCTGGACGATTATATCGAAAACTTCGTCTGGGGCGGGCTTCAACAGACCGTTAGCGAGGAATATCCGTACGGCATCTACGGCATACCGGATTGGAAAGTACTGCGCGATAGCGAGGATGCCGGGCCTAAAGGGAGAACGCACATTTGGCGGATATACGATTATCCGCACATCGCTCTGATGTACTGGAGCATGTACCGGATTGCGAAGAACTATCCGGACATCCCGACGAAGCTGGCGAAGGAGACCTATCTCGAACGCGCCTACCGAACGGCCGTCGCGATGTTCACCATCCCTCTCGAGACAGGGGATTGGTCGGCCTACAAGACAGGGCTGTACAACGAACTGATCTACGAGGACTTGATCGAGGAGTTGAAAACCGTCGATTGTCCGGAGCGGGCTCATCGTCTCGAAAATCACTGGAAAAAGAAAGTGAAGCATTTCGTCAAGGAAAACGCGGATTTGTTCGGATCGGAGTATCCATTCGATTCGACCGGATTCGAGAGCACGCATGCGCTGGCCAAATACGCGATGAAGCATGCGGCCGATTCGATTGCCGAAGCGCCGGACAAGCGGGCAGAGGAAGTCATTTCCCGTACGGACGCGGCCAATTTTATGGAAGCGCAGATCGAAGCCAACGTATTCTGCCGGGGTTGGATTTCACCTGCGTATTACTTGTACGGGAGCGATTACAGGGGAGAATCCAACGCGGCTTACACGTTAAGCTACATGTCCCAAATGGGGGGCTGGGCGCTCCTCGACTATGCTCTGAATTACAGTCCGGAGCCCCACGACTATTTGCGTCTGGGCTATGCTTCGACTTTAAGCTCCTGGGCGCTTATGAATTCCGGAACTCCGCAAAGCGGCTATGGCTTCTGGTATCCGGGGGAAGCCAACGACGGAGGAGCCGGCGGCGGGTTCGAGCCGTCTCCCTACGGCCAGACTTGGCTGGATCAAGACCACCATCGCGGGTCCTGGTATTATTCCTGCGAGATCGATTTGGGGTATTGCGGAGCGCTAAGAGGGGCTTCGACGATTCTTGCAGACGATCCGCTCTTCGGTCTTTTCTGTTACGGGGGCGACTATGTCCGTTCGTCGGGCGGGTTCTCCATTACGATGAAAGACGGTGTGCGAAGAAGGCTTCATGTCCTGCTCGAGACGCTTAAGCTTGCCTTACGGATCGACACGGATCATATATCAGCGAAAACCCCGGTTTACGTTAAGGAGGACGGTTCGGAGATCGAGTTCCGGTTGGACAGCATTTCCGGGACGGAGCATTCCGTTACACTAACCGTATCGGGTTTGCCAGAGGGCGTTTACGGCATCTTCGCTGAAGGAGCTAAAGTCGGTACCTTGAAAGGTGGTGTTGAATCGGAAGCGTCCCTATCCATGCGATCGCAAGGGATGACGGTCCGAATCGGAAAGGAATAAGGCCGCGGAATCGTCGGAATATCGTAACGGCATCGTGAACCAATCGGAATCCACAACCGTAACACCACACTCATATGGGGGGATTTTCTATGAAAAAGTTGTTAAGGTTGACGTTGGCTTTTACGCTCGCAACGGTTGCGGCAGGCTGCAGCAGCGGAGGAAACAATAAGGAAGCGGGAGAAGGAACTGCAACCGGTTCTGGAGAGTTCGAGACGATCGGAGTCAACGAATATGGATGGGACGTTCCGAAGGAAACGCTGAAATTCAGCTTCTATGCCGGTTACGACGATCAGGCTGAAGTCGATAAAATTGCCGCTCCGATGGCTCAATTCTATAAGGAAAAATTTAATGTAGAACTTAAAAAAATCGTATACAGCGTCGATATGAACGAGAAATTGAACTTGATGCTTGCCAGCGGCGATTATCCGGAGGTCATCACCAATATGTCGGACGACATGGCGGAGAAGTTTATCGCCCAGGGTCGTGCGATCGACCTTACGGAGCTGATCGATCAATATGCTCCGAATGTCACGGAGAAGCTCGGCAAGTACTTGAACATGATGCGTAACGACGATGGTAAAATCTATAAGCTTCCCGCCCTGTGGGGCGAGAATCCCAACGTAGCAGGCTGGGACTTTGCGATTCGCTACGATTGGTGGAAGGAGCTGGGCGCGCCTGTCTATCAGACACCGGAGGAGTTTTACAATACGGTGAAACAAATCGCAGCCAACCATCCGACCAACGCGGCAGGCAACAAAGTGTACGCGATCTCGGACAATACGCAAGGGGCGAACCTGTATAACGCGATGTTGGCTGCTTACGGCTTCAAGAACGGATTCAAGGTAGACGAAAGCACGGGCGAGTTCAAGCACTGGATCAATACGGACGAAGGGCTGGAAATCGCGAAATATATCAACCGCTTCTATCGCGAAGGACTGCTTGATCCGGATTTCTTGACCAACAAATTCGAGGACTGGCAGACGAAGGTCATGAACGAACGCGTGATTGGCAACATCGGTACCTGGTGGCATGTATGGGTAGCGGGACAAGAAGCCTGGGCCGAGCAGGAGCAGGATAAGTACAATCTCGAGAAACGGTTCATGAACGTCAGCGTCAAAGCGCCAGGCGTCGAGCAATCGACGGAGGTCGCATCCAACTTTATCGGAAGCTACCGCATCATCATTACGGATAAGGCCAAAAATCCGGAGCAAATCATGAGATGGCTCAATTGGGAGCTGAGCACGCTCGGAACGATGATTACCGGTCACGGGATTCCGGATCCGGAGAACATTTGGGACATCAAAGACGGCAAATGGATTTTCAAGGATAGCGCGATGCAATACGCCAAGAAGAACGAGAATTTCCATGCCGTTCGCGAGAAATTCGGTTCTCAAGCTTACATGATGATCGCTCCCGGAGGTTGGATCAAGGACGAGCGCCTGGACCCTAGAGTTACTCGGGTCAGCGTATACGATATGTGGCCGATCACCGAGGACGGCAAGTTCCTCGATGAAGGAGTCAATCTGAGTTGGCAAAATGTGAAGGGCGAAAGCTGGGATTCGACGTTGTACTCCGTCAGCTACAGAGGGGACGATCCGATCTCGATCACCAACACGACGATCAAAGACACTTTGCTCTCCGAGTGGGCCAAGATCATCACGAGTAAGACCGAAGAGTCTGCGGTCAGCACCTTCAACTCCGCGAAAGACAAGCTGAATAAGCTCGGACTGCAAGATCTCGAGAAGTATAATTCGGATGCTTACAAAGCGAACAAGGAAAAACTCGGCGAGTAAGGTCTCAAAGAGGGAAGAGTGAGCCTATGGAACAACAGGTTGAAAATCGCATCAAGCTGCAAAAAGAGCGAGGCTCAAGGCTGTCCCGAATCGGTAAACGGCTGAAGCGGGAAAAAGAGCTCTGGGCGATCAACATTTTTGCACTAGGCTGGGTGTTCGTATTCGCCTATATGCCCATGTACGGAATCATTTACAGCTTCTTTGATTATTTTCCCGGCAAAAGCTTAAGCGAGTCCAAATTCGTCGGTTTGAAATACTACCAAGAGTTTTTCTCGCTGCCTGACGTATGGTTGATTATCCGCAATACGCTGGTGATCAGCACACTCGGCTTGACGATTGGATTTGTCGCACCGATTATTCTTGCGCTGCTCATTAACGAGATCAGAAGCCGCAGCTTCAAAAAAATCATCCAAACGATTACCTATTTGCCGCATTTCGTTTCGTGGATCGTTGTGGCCAGCCTCATCTTTACGATGTTCGGAAGCGAAGGAGTCGTAAACGATGTGCTGATCCGGTTGGGCATCCTGGACGAACCCTTCCAGCTTCTTGGGCGGGGAGAGTACTTCTGGGCTTTGCTAACCTCTGCGAACTTATGGAAAGGAATCGGCTGGTCGTCCATTATTTATATCGCCGCAATTGCGGGGGTCGACCAGGAACTGTATCAGGCTGGAGCCGTCGATGGGCTCGGAAGATTCGGAATGGCGTGGCACATTACGCTCCCAGGCATTCGTCCTACCGTACTTCTTCTGTTTATCCTCGGGATTGGTACGTTGCTGAATGCGGGCTTTGAGCAGCAGCTATTGCTCGGAACTCCGACTACGCGGGAATATCACGAGGTTATCGACACTTACGTCTACCGGTATGGGATTCAACTTGGCCGCTATTCGTTCGCTACGGCTGTCGGTCTTATGAGCTCGATCCTTGGATTGGCGCTCGTACTGATTACGAATAAAATTTCCAAGAAGATGACCGGCATGTCTATTGTCTAGCGGAAGGAGAGGCTTAATGAAGGCAGCTTATGTGAAGAACTCGGTCGGCGGGAGAATCTTTGATCTGTTTAACGTCGTCACGCTGGTTCTGTTGGCATTCGTCATGCTGTATCCGTTCTGGAATCAGTTGATCATCTCCTTCAACGTTGGGATTGATACGTCCAGGGGCGGGCTCTACTTCTGGCCGAGGGAATTCACGCTGGACAACTACGTCTATATGTTCAACAAAGGCGGTCTAGGCAAAGGAGCTCTGATCTCCGTATTACGGGTGGTCGTAGGGACGGTTACGACCTTGTTCTGTTCGGGTTTATTAGCCTATATTACGACTGTAAGGTGGTATTCCGGCCGAAGATTTACCCGCTTCGTGTTTCTGATTACGATGTATTTCAGCGGGGGGCTCGTTCCGACGTACCTGCTCATGAACCAACTGAACCTTGTAGAGACGTTTACAATCTACTGGCTGCCTGGCTTGTTCAGCGCGTATTATATGCTTCTCATTTCTTCTTACATGTACAATCTGCCGGATGCCTTGTCCGAGTCCGCCAGAATGGACGGCTGCGGCGAGCTGCGGATTTACGTTCAGATTATCGCGCCGTTATGTCTACCTGTATTCGCCGCGGTAGCCGTATTCAGCGCGGTCGGACATTGGAACTCCTGGTTCGACGTCATGTTGTACAACTCCTCAGGCAACTGGGATACGCTGCAGGTCTATTTGCGTAAAATTCTGCTCGACATCGAGCAGATCAGCAAGCTGATGAACGATCAGCAGCAGATGGAGGAGATGAGGAAGCTGACTCCAGTCTCCATCCGGGCTTCGACAACGATACTCGTCACGCTGCCCATCGTCGCTGCCTACCCGTTTATGCAGAAATATTTCATTGGAGGCATTACGATCGGGGCCGTTAAGGAATGATTTGTTTGGATCACATGTCTTGAAGATGCTTTTGCAAAAAAATCCCGCTACCGGTGGTTCTCTCGGTAACGGGATTTTTTTGTTCCTATCGATTGTCGTATTGAATTTGGAAGTCTTGCCGGCTTGGGCCGTCCGAAGGCAGCTCGACGATATGAGACAGCAGCCGTTCGTCTGCCGGATCGCCGGCTTGCATTCTCCCTCTTCGTTGACATCCTTGCTGGCTTCCGCGATCACACGGTCAATCGGGACTGGACATGCATAAATTATAAACTGCGAGTTATCTTGTTCGAGTTATGGGGGGGAGAGCAATGTCTATTGAAAATCGAATCATAAACGGAGGGTTCGAGACGGGCGCCTTGGGGCCATGGGTCGGACAGAACGCAACGGTTATTTCGACGAGAAGCCATTATAATTTTTATTGCGCGCAGTTAGCCGGGGGGACGGTATCATCGTTCATCTATCAGTTCGTTCCGGTTGTCCCGGGGGAGAGCTTCGAATTTCATGCGGCTTTCGGCAAAACGCCGGGCCCTCTTGGAACGATCGCGAACATCGTGATCAACTATTACGATGCGTCTTTATCCTTTCTTGGGACCGGACTGATCAGTTACGTTCCCTTTAGCATATCGGCCTTAACGGGGGGCGATTGGGTTGAAGTCTATCAGACGACAACTGCAGCCCCGGAAGGGACAACACAAGCTCATATCGTAATTCAGACTTACCCGATCGCGGGGACTGCGAATCTGCTAGTGGACGATGTCGCATTGCTTGCGACGAGCGGTTCGGGTCCGACAGGCCCAACAGGGCCAACAGGCGTGACGGGTCCAACAGGCCCGACAGGCATGATGGGTCCAACAGGGCCAACAGGAGTAACGGGTTCAATAGGCCCGACAGGGCCAACAGGCGTGACGGGTCCAACAGGCCCGACAGGCATGATGGGTCCAGCTGGGCCAACAGGCGTGACAGGTCCAACAGGCCCGACAGGCCCTGGAGTTTTTCAGTGGGGCGAGACCACCGTCATCTGGGCAGACTCCAGTGCCCCGGGACCGGGAGACGGCACGCCGGAGAGCCCTTTCTCATCGCTTCAGGCAGCCGTTACTGCAGCAACCAGCAGCACATTTGCTGTCACTTACGGCATGAGAGCTCGTTTAGTTATTTTGATCGCGGCAAACTCGGTTTTCAATGAAGATATTATCATCCCTCCGGCAAGGCACGTCCAGTTGCTAGGCTTGGGTCCGTGGGTGCTCGGCAATGCGGATCTTGCCGACTTTCAGTCCTCTGTCGCCAGGAGTATCACCATTCAAACCAGCCAGGCCGCAGAAAATGTTTATTTGGTCCAAGGCCCGGCATTCGATGCGCGACCCGTGACCGTCATCGGTACTTTTGACAACGGAACTTCCGTAGGAACGCACACGAACTATACGGACGGCGCGATTATTAGCGGAAACGTGACCTTTCAGAATGTATCTCTTGGGGATCCGTTCACGACAATTGAATTTCAGTTGCTCAACGGAAATATTCAAGGAGGCATCATTCAAAGCGGACATATGGGTATTCTTAATGCGTACTTCTACAATAGTCGTGTAAATACGATGGTTCATAACGGTCTGAGAATTCAGCGCATGATGGATTGTCGGACCGGTGGGACCATTAACGTAGCCGGTTACAACGAAATCTCGAATACATTAATTGGGGGGAACGTTACTATTGGAGGGGTGCTGGCGGATACTCCCCCAATCGGGATATTCAGCAGCCAATTCAACATGATAACCTGGACGGGCAATATAACATTGGATACGTCATCCAATTATTATTTCGTCAATAGCGGTTCGAATTTGACAGGGACAAAAACGGTTTTGTTCAGTACAGATTGAGAATCAGAATGCCGTCGCTCCGCAGAGCCGATGGGCCCTGCAAGGCGGCTATTCGAATACGCGCAAAGCAATGTTCTGATCCTCGGATGAGCTGAACGGAGATTGCAGCAGAGCGTTCATCAATTCGAAAGCGACATCGGCCTTCGACTGGCCGAGAACGACTTTCCTCGTTTGTGCGGGCAGATATTCCGGGCACTCCGAGGTACAGACGACGATCAGGCTCTCGGGGCTGCGGTATTTCATCACCTGCAAAGCCAGAAATTCATTGAAGACAACGAGAAGCTTGTCGTTGTGCCGTTCGATAAAGCGCCGAAGCTGTTCCTCGTCGTTCGTGGCCGCGCAGATGCAGGATTCGTCCAATCCGGAAGCGGATTGGATTTTTTCGTGATATCGCTTGTTGGCCATCTGTTCGTGAATAAGGGCATAAGAACGGCCGGCCGACAATGAGGCGTTCAGATCGCCGAACAAACGTTGGAAATCGGGGTTGACCTGGCGAAATAAGGAATCGTTGATCAAGCTGTCCACGATAACCAGGGGCGAGCCGTATTGAAGGTTTTTCGATATCGCACGGAAGGATTGCTCCATGGCGTCGATCAGAAAGACGCCGTCCAGCTTCCTTTCCGCGATAATCTCGAAATTCGGCTTCTTCGGATCGATCTGGGAGACAAGCAGGTGATAGCCTTTGTCGCGGCATCGCCGTTCCAATCGGTCGAAGAACGCTCCGTAGCTGACCGGTTTGGGAATGCGGGAGCTGTCGGTGCTCACGAAAAGCACGCCCAAGACGTTCGTTTTTCCGAGCGAAAGCGCCTTGGCGGTCAAATTTTGTACGTAGTGCAGCTTGCTCGCGGCCGCGAACACCCGCTGCCGGGTTTCCTCGGGAATCGTCTGCGTGCTCACATTGTTGAGCACGTAGCTGACCGTGGCGACGGAGACTCCGGCTTCTTTGGCCACGTCTCTTAAAGTCGTTTTCTTCATCGTATCGGAACCGCCTCACTGGGATCAAAAGCTTAGCTTATCATAAATCTCGGCTCGGAAAAATGTCAAACCTGCCGGTTGACAGGTTCGACTTCACCCCCTATACTGAAATCACTTAACCGGTTAAGTTAAAGGGGCTTATAAGCAACAATCTTACAGAAGGGGCTTTCCAAAATGGCGAATTCGGTACCATCGAAATTGATTGTATTATCCGGGGTGCGCGCATCGCGTCTGGGAAATGAAAGAGAAGTCTATATTTATTTGCCCTCGGGCTACGACGACGAGCCGACGAAGCGGTATCCGGTGCTGTACATGCACGTAGGCCAGCATGTATTCGAGCCCCGAAAGCCATCGGGGGAATCCTGGGCGATGCATCGCGTCGCCGACCGGTTAATAGCCGAGGGCCTTATCCGGCCGATGATCATCGTCGCCGTCGAACACAAGTACGAAGAAGGGACCAGCGAATATTTTCACGATCTGAGCGCATATCCGATCCGCTGCGTAGGCGAGCAGTACGAGCACTTTCTGATCGAGGAGCTGAAGCCGCTCGTGGATCGCCGCTTCAGAACGCTGCCGGGAGCGGGGAATACCGCCTTGATGGGGTCCTCGGCAGCCGGGATCGCGACGTATAACATCGGGCTTCGCCATCCCGAAGTGTTCGGCATGCTGGGCATCCTGTCGCCGTTCTTCCGAAAAGTAGATCCGTATACGCTGGAGGAAACGCCGCAATACCGGTTGTACCCTTACAATGAAGGGCAGAAGATATGGCTGGACATCGGCGGAGCGGAGGGTTTCTTCATGCCTTCCCATGTGAAGAGCGTAGCGGAACGTATGCTGAAAGCGGGATGGAAGCAGGGCGAGGAACTCTATTATTTTCAGGACACGGAAGCCGCGCATTCCGAATGGGACTGGGGCCGCAGAGCGCATATGCCGCTGCTTCATTTTTTCGGAGATAAGGGAACGGTGTCGGGGGTGGCGCTTGAAGGCTCCGACGTCGTCGGCGTGCAGGGCCCGGCAACCTTCGTCAATGCGGTCGTCGCGCTGGACAACGGTCTTCGCTTCAGCGATTTGAACGGCAGCTATCGGACGGAGAACCCGGACATCCTCGAGGTCGCTCCCGACGGACGGCTGCTTCCGAAGAAGCCCGGAACCACGAGAGTCCTCTATCGCCGCGAAGGCTATGAGACGGCTCGGGCGTATACCGTGGTCGATCGGTTGTCCGAGACGGTTGAGATCGAGCTCGAAATACGAGTTCCCGAGTCGACGCCGGAAGAGGCGGAGATCTATGCCACGTTTGAGGTTCCGAAGCTGGATAGAGGGTTGTACGGCGGAAAGATCCGGTTGCCTCGGGGATTAACGTTCGATTTTCTGATTACCCGAGGCTACGAGAAGGAAGAAGTCGACAAGGATTTCGGACGGATGCCCTACAGAAGGCTTGTCGCGGACGGAGACAAGGAAGTCGGCTACACGGTGCACAATTGGATCGACTTGAGGCCCGATTCCTAGAGAAAGGATGGAGAAAGCATGACGAAGCAATCGCGGATCGAAACCATTAACCAATTTCGATCGGAGTGTTTGGGGAACGAAAGGGATATTTTCGTCTATTTGCCGCCGGGCTACGACCAGGAATCGGACAGAACGTATCCGGTCCTGTACGTCCATGACGGTCAGAACGTATTTCATGCCGCATTTAACGGACAGTCCTGGAACTTGCATCACGTATGCGACCGCTTGATCGCGGAGGGGCGAATCGATAAACTGATCGTCGTGGCCGTAGCGAACATGGGGTCGGAGCGAAACAGCGAGTTCGCTCACCAAGGCTTATTCACGGAAGCGCTGGACTATCCTTGCCGGGGGGAGTCTTACGAGCATTTTTTGACGGAGGAATTAAAGCCCTATATCGATCGGACTTACCGAACGAAGCGGGAAAGCTGCCACACTGCGTTAATGGGCTCGTCCCGAGGCGGCCTGGTTACTTACCATATCGGCTTCCGCCGTTCCGATGTGTTCGGAAACCTGGCTATGCTATCTCCCTATTTTGCCCAATTCGATGAAGGAGGGATGACGCACCTGCCTATCGTTCAGCATTTCACCAGGAAGCGTCCGCTGCGGTTGTGGATAGACGCCGGCGGAATGGAAGGCATGACTGTTCGAGTCGACCACGTTCGGAACATGGCGGAGAGGCTCCTGGAAATCGGTTACCGTTCCGGAGAAGACCTGATGTTCTGCTACGAGCCGCGGGCCGAGCACAATGAAGAAGCATGGGAGAAAAGGGTGCACGCTCCGCTGCTTTACTTTTTCGGGGACAAAGGCTCGCCCGTCGCAGCGGAATTGATTGGAGGAGACGTAGCGGGAATAAACGGGGCGAGCAGCTACGTGTATCCGATCGTCTCATTTGAAAGCGGTTTAAAAATGGTTGATTTGGAAGCGAGGTACAACGTTACCCCGAACGATGCGGCGCAGATCGCCTCGCAAGGGTTAATCCGGGCGGCAAGGACGGGAGAATGCGCAATCGAATACATCGGCTTTGGCTTCTCGGTTTCGAAACCGTTAAAGATCATTCCGGAACTATCCGCGGAAGTCGAGGTGGACCTCGAGGTGGTCGTTCCGGCGGAATCGGCGTCGGATGCCAGGGTGTATGCGGGAGTGGAGCTGGAGAAGGTCGGACCGCGGACCTATCGCAGGCGGTTCGTACTGCCAAGAGGTACGGGTTTTTCCTTTCACGTCTGCGAATATTCCGGTCTGCGGGAGGCCGGCAGGGATGGAATGTCCGCGCCGAAGCGTCAGTTCGTCGCAGACGGGAATTTAACGCTTCGTTACGAGGCGCTAAGCTGGACTCAAGGTCAAACCATATAGAACGGGGGACATTTGAATGAATCAATCAAAAGCGGTTCGCGGCATGTCCAGGCTCTCGATCTTCATCTTAGCGCTTTCGCTGTTCGTCGCTGCGGCATGCTCGAACGATGCGGACGGTCCAGGAACGGTCGAGAGCGGCGCAAGCGGGCAGAGCAAGTTCGACCTGAAATTCGAGAAGCTGGATACGGAGCTGACGCCGGAGCCCGGCGCCAGCCTGTTGATCTGGGAAAGCAAGGAAGCTCGTCCGTTCGTGGAAGCTATCATGAAAGAGTTTACGGAATTGTACGGCGTCGAAGTGAACATGCAGGAGCTCGGAACGATGGATCAGATCGGCAAATTCGAGCTGGACGGTCCGGCCGGGCTGGCCGCGGACGTCATTACGACCTCTCAGGATCATTTGGGCAAAGCGGCCAGCGCCGGGTTAATCCTGCCTAATGACGAGTTCGAAGAAGCGACGCGCAGCGAACACGAGGACGTTGCCGTCGTCTCCGCCTCTTACAACAACAGGCTGTACGGCTATCCGATCAAAGTGATGACTTATGCGATGTTCTATAACAAGGATTTGATCGGCGAGCCGCCCTCAACGATCGAAGAGGTCGTCGAATTCGCTTCGACGTTCAACGATCCGGACAACAATAAGTACGCCTTTATGTTCGACGCGCCTTTCTTCTACTTCAGTTATCCCTTCATCGGCTCCGCCGGCGGCTATATCTTCGGAAACAACGGAACCGATCCTGCAGATATCGGCCTAAACAACGACGGTGCGGTCAAAGGGATGGAAGTGTTCGCGGGATTGCGAAAGGAAATTCTGCCGATTTCCGCGGGCGATATCGCCAGCGATATCAAGACGACGCTGTTCAGCGAAGGCAGCGTAGCAATGAACGTCACCGGTTCCTGGTTTATCGATACGTTCCGGCAGGCGGGCGTCAATTTCGGGGTGGCGCCGGTTCCGGCCATCGGCGGGCACGACTCCGTGACGTTATCTCAGGTGAATTCCTGGTATGTGAGCGCCTACAGCAAATATCCGAACGCAGCCAAGCTGTTCGCCAGATTCGCATCGAACAAGTCGGCGCAATTGCTGAATTACGAGCTTACCGGCGCGATTCCTACGCATATGGAAGCGGCTCGGAATCCGATTATTCAGGATGACGAGATCGCCAGCGCTTTCTATAAGCAGTTCAGCGCCTCGCACCCGGCGCCTTCCATACCGGAAGTGACCAGCATCTGGGTGCCCATGGATGCGGCGATGGTGGAAATATGGGATGGCAAGGATGCGAAGCAGGTGCTGGACAGGGCGGTTCAGCAAATTCGGGACGCCATCGCGCTCAACGCCCGGCAAGCGGATCGGCCGACCGCCGAGCCGGACTCGTCCAAGGCTCCCTTCTGACGGCTATGAAGACGAAGAAGCATGGGCCGACCGCGGCGCTCCTCTCGGTTCTTCTGCCGGGAGCGGGCCAGATCTACAACCGTCAATGGATAAAAGGGATTTTTCTGCTCGCTCTCGGAATGGTCTCGACCGGTTATTTTTTGACTGTGCTGCCGAAAGCGATACGGGGCATCGTCACCCTCGGGGACGTTCCGTCCCGGCTTGTCGAGGCGGACGGCAAGACCGTCTCCATCCCGGGGGATCATTCTATCAATTTAATGATTCAAGGCTTGATCGTGCTGTTTCTGTTCGCGCTTTATGTTTTGTTCTATGCCAATGTCATTCGGGATGCTTACCGGACGGGACGGGATCGCGATTCCGGCCGCGTCCCGGCCGACTTCAGGCACACGCTGATCTATATTCACGATTTCAAGTTCCCGCAGGCGATGCTGGTTGTTCCGGCGGCCGGCATTCTGTTCCTGACCATTCTGCCGATCGTGTTCATGATTCTGCTCGCCTTCACGAACTATTCCTCGCCGCACCATATTCCTCCGGGGAATCTGGTCGATTGGACCGGACTGGACTCGTTCGCCCAACTGTTCCGGTTGAAAAGCTGGAGCGGCACTTTTTTCGGCGTCCTGGGCTGGACGGTACTGTGGGCGTTCGTGGCTACGGCGACGACGTTCGGGTGCGGACTGATCGTCGCTCTTGTTCTCTCCCAGAAGGAAATCGTGCTTAAGGGGGTCTGGAGGACGCTGATCATCATTCCGTACGCGATCCCTCAGATGATTTCCTTGCTGGCGATGAAGATGATGTTCAACGGGCAGTTCGGTCCGATCAACCAGTACCTGTCGCACTTCGGATTGGGACGGCTGCCCTGGCTTACGGATCCCTACTGGGCCAAGTTTACGGTCATCGTCGTGAACGTCTGGATCGGAATGCCTTTGTCGTTCCTGCTCGTCAGCGGAGTGCTGTCCTCCATCTCCGCCGAATTATACGAAGCTGCCAGAGTAGAGGGGGCCGGACGCTGGCAGCAGGCGAGACTCGTTACGCTGCCGTTTATCTTCTTCGCGCTCGGACCGGTGCTTATTATTCAGCTTGCCGGTAATTTCAACAATTTCAACGTCATTTATTTGCTGACGAACGGCGGTCCGACCAACCCGAACTATCAGTTCGCGGGCCATACGGATTTGTTGATTACCTGGCTTTATAAGCTGACGCTGAACAACAATATTTACAATATCGCTTCCGCGATAGGAATCATTCTGTTTATCATCATCGCCGGATTATCGATCTGGAACTACAGACAAACCCGGTCGTTCAAAGAGGAGGAGATGGCGCAATGAAGAAGACCCGAACTTCGACGAAAGTCAGGGTCGCCGGCAGCTATCTGTTCCTGCTGACGGTCGTAGGCTGGAGCTTGTATCCGGCTTCGTGGGTCGTCCTTTCCTCCTTCAAGCCGGGCAAATCGCTGTATAGCGAGACGTTTGTTCCGAGGAGCCTGACGTTAAGCCATTATGCGGAATTGTTTCAATCCGAAAGCCTGATGTTCTCGACCTGGTATTTCAACACGCTTAAGGTGGCCGTGTTCAGCATGCTGTTCAGCACGCTGCTGGTGACGCTGTCCGCCTATGCTTTGTCCCGTTTCCGGTTTCCATGGAGGAAGGCTTCTCTAACCTTGCTGCTGATTCTCGGAATGTTCCCCGGCTTTATGAGCATGGTGGCCGTATATATCCTGCTCATGCAGATCGGGCTGCTGAATACCCATACGGCGCTGATCGTCGTCTATTCGTTCGGAGCGATCATGTTTAATCTATTTGTCGCCAAGGGCTTTTTCGATACGCTGCCGAAAGGAATCGAGGAAGCGGCGCGCATGGACGGAGCCGGCAACCTTAAGGTGTTCACCCGCATCATGCTGCCCTTGTCCAAGCCGATGCTTGTTTTCGTCGCGCTAACGACATTCACGGGCGCATGGGTGGACTTTATCTTTGCCAGCCTCGTGCTGCGGTCCAAGGAGAAATGGACGGTGGCCGTCGGCCTGTACGATATGGTCAACTCCTACCAGAATGCTTATTTCACTCTTTTCGCCGCGGGAGCGGTATTCATTGCCATCCCGATTACGCTGCTGTTCATGTATTTGCAGCGTCATTTTGTCGACGGGTTAACGGCCGGCGCCAACAAAGGCTAGAGGAGGTGCGGGGGAAATGGAAAGCGAGATTGTCTCCGCATCGCGGCTTACGGTCGACGCCTCGCAGGAGAAAGCGGATGCCGGAGTTGCCAGGCCGCTTATACGCAATCGAACGTTTATGTGGGTCTTATCCGGCAATGCGATTTCCGTATTCGGAGATTGCTTTAACGGAATCGCGCTCAGCCTGTGGATATTGCAGACGACCGGAAGCGCCAAATCGATGGCGGCCGTGCTGATGACGCATATGATCCTGAGCGTCCTGCTCGGATCCGTAGCCGGAACGGTCGCCGATCGGATGGACCGCCGCAAGCTGATGCTCGTGTCGGACTCGCTGCGCTGCGCGATTGCGGCCGCCTTGGCTTATTTGGTTTTCTATGCCGAGGTTTCATTCCCTGTTATCCTAGTCATGGTTGCGCTATTGGCGACGGCGAGTTTGTTCCAGGCTCCCGCATTCCATGCCTCGATCCATCCGATCGTAGGAAAGGATAAGCTGCAGCAGGCGACGGGCTGGATTCATCTTGCCGATAATATTTCCAGAATCTCAGGGCTGGCCCTGGCAGGGGTCCTGGTGGCGACGTTCGGAGGGTTTGCGGCGATTCTGTTTAATTCGCTGGCCTATCTCTTGTCAATGCTGTGCGTATTGGCGGCAGGGCAATTTCCCTCCTACCGCAGCGCAAGGCCGAAAGACTCGACGTTTGTCGGCGATCTCAAGGAAGGCTTTCGTTATATCGGCGCCAACTCCTTGGCCAGAGCGATCGTCGTGCTTCATCCGCTGCTTATTCTGTTCTTTATGTCGTCGTTGACGATGGTTCAGGTAATGGCGGTAAAAGAATGGAAAGCGGGGCCTGTTGCGTTCGGCTTTATTGAATTGTGCATTCCGCTAGGCTACATGCTGGGCGCTGGCGTAATTCTGAGTTTTGGCTCGCGGATCGGGCGTCGAGGTCTATGGATATGCGCGGGGCTGCTGCTGCTGGGACCGATGTTCTATCTCTTGTCGATCATGCGCAGCGCATGGCCGGCATTGCCGTTCGTGCTAGGCTGCGGATTGTTGTTCGCCTTCAGCACGATGCTCATCCAGATTATTCTCCGATCGGAAGTCAGCGTCGAGCTTCAGGGACGATTGTACGGCGCGATGGGGGCGTTGTCCGGGATTGCCCCGCCGCTAGGCTTGGCCGTCTTCTCCTCCGTCGCCGACCGTTATGGAGCGTCGTGGACGTTATCGATGATTTCCATGCTGTTTCTGGCCGTCGGCCTCGCGGTCGTTTTGACCCTGAAGCGGATCAGAGCCTATGTGTGAGCGACGAAAATCCGATCATCAAAAAGGAGCCGCCCCGCTTATGGGGCGGCTTCCAGCTTTTCACTCTTGCTATAAACCCACTTGGACAGCCCCACGCTCACCTCGTAGAGAACGAAGAGCGGGATGATCACCAGCACGTCGGACATAATATCCGGCGGCGTAATCATGACGGCGGTTACGGTCAGGATGAAGTATGACAGCTTGCGCGCCTTGGCCAACCGGGCCGGACTTAGAATGCCGATCCGGGTCAGAAACATGACCGTGACGGGCATTTCGAACAGAAGCCCGAACGGCAAGGTCATGCTCAGCATAAAGGAGAAGTACCGGTCCGCCGTGTACATCGTGGCAAAATCCCCCGACATCCCTTCCAAAAACTGCAGCACCATCGGATAAATGACGAAATACCCGAAGACGATCCCGCCCGCGAACAACACGGGGAGCCAGGGGATATACGCCAGCGTGGCCCGCTGTTCCTGAGGGTTCAAGGCCGGCTTGACGAACAGCCAAGCCTGGTAGGCGGCGACCGGCAAGGTGACGGCAATGGCGACAACGCCCGCCAACTTCAGATAGACCCAGATGACGTCGGACGGAGCCAGAATCGCCAGCTTGAAATCCAGATCCCGGACCAGCCAGTGATAGATCTCCTTCACATAGATGAAAGCGCCGCAGAGAGACACCAGAAACGCGATCAGCGTAAAAATGATTCTGCGGCGCATTTCGCCCAAGTGGCCGACAAAGCTCACTTCCGCGCTTTCGGCCTTCATTTGGAGCCTCCTTAGCCTTTGTTGGACTCGACCGCGGTCAGGCGCGGCTTTTGCTCCGAAGCGGCGGCTTCAATCGCTTCGTCCTTATTTTTCTCTTCCTTATCGCCGTCGATCATGCCGCGGGTAGCGCTCTTGAATTCGCTGAGCGTGCGGCCGAAGGCTCGGCCCAATTCAGGCAGCTTGGACGGTCCGAAAATGATGAGCGCGATGATCAGGATCAGAATCAGGCCGCCGATCCCGATATTTCCGAATGGCATGGTAATGCCTCCTCGCTATGAGTAGATTAGCCGAGCTTGAAGCCGCGGATGGCCACGACGGCCTCGCGCGGGATTTTGTCGCCCTTGCGGTGCGGCCATAGGCTCGTCGGTTTGCCGGCATCCGTCGTATTTTCGCCTGGATGCTGGATGGACAGGAACAGCGTACGCTCGTCCGGCGTGAAGTAAGGTCCGGTCATTTCGCATTCGCGGGGGCCGGAAGCAAACTGCAGGGCTTCGCCCTTGCTCGGTCCGGCCGTCGGAATAACGAACAGGCCGTTGTTCTTGAAGTGCGTGAACACGCCCTTGTTCAGGCTGCTAGAGGAAATGTCCGTCACAACCCAGAGGCTGCCGTTGGAATCGAAAGCAAGGTTATCCGGCGAGCTGAAGCCGGATTGGCGCCCGCCTGCCGCGAAAATTTCAAAGTCGAATTCGGTTGCGCCCAGATCGTCGTCCTTCTCGAATATGCGGGTGATGTGTCCGTGGATGTTGCCGTGGTTGTCGTTGTTCGTGTGGCAAATAAAGATCGTGTTGTCGAACGGAGAAATCTCCACGTCCTCCGGACGGTCCGTCGGTGTTCCGCCGACCAGCAGCGCAGCTTCCGCGCAGTTGGTAACGACGTCGCCTTGGGTTTGGTATTTTTTCAGAAGCTCTTCCCGCGTGCCCTTAACGCCAGTCGGAGCCTTGAAGCCTTCTTTCCCCAGTGCGCTGCGTACCGCGTCAAGAGTGACCTCCAGCCATTTGCCGCCCTTCAGATTGGCGACATACAGCGTGCCTTCGGAGAGCAGGTCGGAATTGCGGCGTCCGGCCGCCGGATCGTATTTGCCTTTGGTTACGAATTTATATACGCACGCGTCTTTCACGTCGTCGCCCATGTACACGACCACTCTGCCGTCTTTGGAGATGCCCATCGCCGTATTTTCATGGTGGAAACGACCCAGAGCCGTATGCTTTCTCTGGAACGTGCCGTCGAACGGATCGATTTCCGCGACCCAGCCGTAATGCGTCGCGTTCAAGCCTGCGGCTCCCGCGGTAGATTCGAAGTTTTCTTCGCAGGACATGACCGTGTTCCACAGCGTGACGCCGCCGGAGCAGTTGGCGAACGTTCCCGTTACGGCGGAGACGCTTCCGACCGCTTGGGCGCCGCGGGCCGGGCCGGTCAGCTCGAATTTGCTGAAGCCGTTGATACGGCGGGCATACTTGGACGACGTGTCCATTTTCCATACGCCGTCTTCGCCCTGTTTGACTTCGATCACCGACATGCCTTGATAGTAGAGCTCGTTGCGGATTTGTTCCGCCGTCATTTTGCCGTCCTTGATGTCCCCGTGCAGGAAAAGGTTCGTGTACTCATGGTTGGTCACCAGCAGGCCATGCGAGGTGGAGCCGTTGATCGGGAGGTAAGCATTGTAGTCCGCCCCTTGTCCGAATTTGTCTCCCGCGTTGTTGATCACGTCGTCGAACGCGGCTACGACGTCGTACCGGTAGCCCTTCGGCAGAACGAGCTGATCGGCGTCGGACGGCTGAATCGGCTCGAAAAATCCGCTCACCCGATTCGTTTTGAAACCGAAAAGATGATCGGCCGTCTTGGATGCGGCGGAGGCTTTGCCCTCCAGCGTGCCCAGACCTGCGGATGCGGCTGCCAGCGCGGCTGCTCCCGTTCCCAGGTAGGACAAAAATTTGCGGCGGTCCATTTTCTGGTTTTCAATCATGATTTTGGCACACTCCCATTTGGACAAATTGGGTCATCACCATCAGCATAGTGGCTCCGTATCAATGGGGTGTTAGTTGGAAGGCAGCGATTTGTAAAAAAAGAAGTTGAGATCACGAGAAAGTCACCATGTTACGGTAAGCTGCATGTCAACAACCGTCAGTTTTTATGCATCCTCCGATATTGGGCCGGCGTCATTCCATACACCTTTTTGAAGACGGAATAAAACGTGTTAAGCGACGAAAATCCGAAATGTTGGACGATTGGCTCAATCGGCGAGTCGGAGGCAAGCAGCTCCTGACAAATGTAATTTAGGCGCTTCTCCGATATCTTGTCCGTAATGGACTGGTTTGTCTCCGCTTTATACAAACTGCGAAAATAATTCACGGACAATCCCAAATGATCGGCCAGTATTTTGGCGGACAAGTTCGGATCGGTTAATTGTTCTTCAATGAACCGGTCCGCCTGCTCGATCAGGGACACGTTTTTGGACAGACTGCGAGCAGCGGCAATGTCTTCGAGCGTCTTGGTTACCAATGCTTCCATCCAGGGCAGCACGTTTTCTATCGTCTCTTGCTGAATGATCTGATTCTCGATAGAAGTCAGCCCCCATGATCTGGACAGCGGTTGGCTGGAGTGCTCCTGCATGAGCCGGCGTATATTCATAAACAAGGTAATCAACGACATTTTACATTCAAAATAGGGCAGTTCCCGCAGCTTGACTACGGCTGAGCGTATGACCCCCAGAACGATATCCGCATTGCCCTTTGGAATGGCAAGAGCAATCAGCCGCTCTTTGTCCACGGGCAGATGATACAGTTCTCCTGGCTCGTCGGTCAGCCATGCTTTCACGACGACCGCTCTGTGTCCGAATCGGAATCGTTCCTGCGTCAGTTCATACGTCTCCATATATACCTCGTGCATGTCTGCCAGGCTGGACAGCGTCCTGCCCCAAGCAACGGTCGTTCCGACGGACAAATACTGTTCTATTAACTGTTGGGATACCTCCAGCTTCTTCGCAAATTGTTCGGACAAGGGAGCCGATAAGACCACCGCCACGTGATCGTTCCCCATGTCCACCGTTTGCAGCTTGTGCTTGGACGATTGCAGCGATTCCTGGATAATATTGGACATTGCAAATCGGAGCAGACGCCGGTCCTTCTCCGGGTAGATCTCCGAAAATTCCGAAAAGCGATCGATCCGGAAGATGGCTACCGACAGGTGAGCTTGCGGCAGATCAATTCCCCATTCTTGAAATTGAGCGTCTATTTCCTCTGCCGAATGGTAGATCTCCCCCAGAAAATCTCGTAAAAACCTCTCCCTGCCCAATATTTTATTATGCCGCCATTGCTCGGTCAGTTCATGGATCTGATTGCGTTGGGCTGTAAACACATTGGACAGATAGTCAAGTTCATTCGGGCTGTTTCCTTCGCCGGGCTTATCAGCCTGATGCTGCCTCATCACTCTGCTAATCAGCTCTTGAATAGGCGAGTACACCCGTTTGGAAATCAAAACGATAACGGTCAATGAGGCTATGAACAGGATGAGGAACAGAATCAGGCTTGTGTTGCGAAGAACCGTGACTTTTCCCAAAATGACAGACTTCGGTATCGTTTCGATAAAGGTCCAATCCTGGATTCCTTTAATGGAGGAGGTTGCGTACACCATCAGCTGCTCCCTTTGATTTCGGGGCTGGAAGAGCCTCCATCCGCTTTCTCCCCTGCTCTCGTGGCTCCTGAGTTCCGCAATTTGTTCCTGATTCAAAGGATTGCTGCTATACACGGTCTCGTCTCTATCATTCAGAACTGTAACTGACCTGTTGGCATACTTCGAATTGTTCTGCAGCAGAGTCATGAGATTATGAGTATCCACATTCAGAACTAAAGCGGAGATGGAGCTGCCTTTTTCGTAAAATCTTACGATGGTCATGACCTCTTTGGGCGTATTCTCGACAAGAGGAATGGACAAGGTTCTCGGAATGAGAACGCTGTGGT
Source organism: Cohnella sp. (assembly GCF_041641335.1). Taxonomy (NCBI): domain Bacteria; kingdom Bacillati; phylum Bacillota; class Bacilli; order Caryophanales; family Paenibacillaceae; genus Cohnella; species Cohnella sp. The sequence goes on from NZ_JBEPYQ010000003.1 coordinate 39,554, forward strand.
TCGCTGTAGCCGGATCCCGTAAACGCTCAATGATGTCCTGATCGTAAAATGCTTCCGCATCGTTCAATCCCAGTCTGGAATCGACTACCGTATTCGTGTAATCGTTGATGAGGTATACCGAATCGATAGACGGATTGGCGTTCTTAATGTCCATAAGCCGACTCCATACCTCGAAAGTTTGAAAATCGCTGTAGTGATCCGAAAGGGCATACACCTTGAGGGTGCTGTCATTGCTGGAGGAAAAGCTGAATTCCAGCGCCCATTCCATCAGTCGCGCCGTGTTCCGGGCGCCGTTGGCCAGCAAGGATTCGGAATGATCTCCGATCTCTTCCAGAAGCGTTTTAGAAGATTGCCAATAGAGCAGCGCAAAAGATACGCCCAGAACCAGAACGTTTGCGCTGACAAAATAAAAAATAAGCCTCATATAAGTAGGATGCCGCTTGAGGGATGCGAGGAGTGGAAGTCTGAATTTCATTGCGATAGAGCCTCCGTAATCACAATTGCCGATCTCGTAAAATGGTGGATTAATTATAGCATACCGAGCATTTCCGTCTGCCGAATCGTTTATTTTCGACATAGTGTTATTTTTGGGAAGTTCGTAAATCTGCGTTTGCAGGAAAGATCGGAGTTTACCGGAATTGCCGCTGCGATGAGGGCTTGGTAAGGTTACGGCATAGAACGGGATGCCGATGCGAGTGCAGTCTCGATGAAAGGAGGGAAACACACAGATGCAATACCAACTTCACGCAAGTCCTCGATCCAAGCTGAAGCATATCGTTCGAAATCCCTTTCTCTATGCGATGGCCGCGCCGGGACTACTATTCTTTCTCGTGTTCAGTTATTTTCCCATATACGGGATTATGATCGCCTTCAAAGATTATAATTTTGCCAAAGGGATCACGGGAAGCGATTGGGTCGGTTTTAAGAACTTCGACTATTTTTTTACGTCGGATGACTTCTGGATCATTCTGCGCAACACGCTGACGTTGAACATGCTGTTCATTTTGTTTACTACGGCGGCTGCGGTGTTAATCGCGCTTATGTTCAATGAAATTCGCAATAAGTATTTCAAACGAATCTCGCAATCTTTCATTTTTCTTCCTTATTTTATGTCCTGGATTGTGGTAGGCATGATTGTCCAGTCCTTATTCGGCGGGGAAGAGCCGATGATCAATACTTGGCTGCAAAATATCGGCCTGGAACCGGTCAACTGGATGTTCGAGTCGAAGCTGTGGCCGTACATTCTAACGGTGATCCGCGTGTGGCAAGGAGCCGGTTATCTCTCGATTATTTTTCTGGCTGCGATTACCGGTATCTCGGAGGAGTTGTACGAGGCTGCCCGAATTGACGGGGCATCCAAGCTGCAGATTGTGCTGCGAATTACGCTGCCGCTGCTCGTTCCTACCATTATGATCATGACTTTGCTGGCTGTGGGCAAAATTTTCAACGGGGATTTTGCCATGATCTATGCCATCATCGGAGACAATTCCTTGCTGTATCCGACTACCGACGTTATCGACACCTTCGTATTCCGCTCCATGAGACAGCTGCATGACTTCGGCATGTCTTCGGCGGTTGGCCTGTTCCAATCGGTTATGGGTCTGATCTTCGTCATTGCCGCCAACTGGATAACCCGAAGGGTGTCTAAAGAATCCGCATTATTCTAGGAGAATAACGATGAGACAGAAACAGAGCGCTGCGGATCGGACTTTTACGGTACTTGCCTATACGTTTATTTTGTTGTTCACCTTATTTTGTCTGTTTCCTTTTCTGCTGATGATTATCGGCTCTTTTACGGACGAGGGAGAACTGATTGCGCACGGGTATACTTTATTTCCGCAAAAATTATCGCTGGACGCTTACAAGGCGGTTTTGCAATCGGAGGTGCTGTTCAACGGCTATGCGGTCACGATTTTTATCACCGCCGCAGGCGCATTAAGTGCGTTGTGCATCTCCGCAATGCTCGGCTATTCGCTGGCTAATAAACGAAATGTCCTGCAAACGCCTTTTCTGATTTTTTGCTACTTGCCTATGCTTTTTTCCGGCGGAATCATTCCATTTTATATTGTGGTCAGTCAGTGGCTGCATTTGCAGAATACCGTCTGGGTGCTCATTCTAACCTTGTTATGCCAACCGTTCCTTGTCTTTTTGCTTGTCAGTTTCTTCCGAACCATTCCCGAGGAGTTGGAGGAAGCCGCAAGAATCGACGGGGCGAATGAAATGAGAATTTTCTTTCAAATTATGATCCCGATCTCGAAGCCGATTCTGGCTTCCGTCGGTCTGTTCTATGCGCTGAACTACTGGAATGACTGGTTTATGGGATTGATGTTCGTGGACAATGAGAAGTTGTTCCCGCTGCAGTTGATTCTGCGTCGGATGGTATCCAATATGGAAGCCGCCAAAAATCTCATTCCCTCTGGCGTAGCCATTTCCGTGACGCCGCCAACCTATGGCGTGAGGATGGCGACAACCGTGCTGACGATCGGCCCGATTGTCTTGCTGTATCCCATGCTTCAGAAGTATTTCGTCAAGGGTCTAACAGTGGGCGCCGTCAAAGGGTAAACGAGGATTTCCGGCATTAACCGGGTTAGCCCGGTTAATCATAGATTTTTTCAATAGATATGGGAGGGTAACGACATGAGATTAAAAAAAATGTTTGGCGTGACGACGACGGCGATATTGGCTTCGTCGCTGATGTTGGCGGGCTGCGGAGGCAATACGGAGACAGGCGGCAAGGAGGGGAATTCGCCGTCGCATTCGGACAGCGCTGCATCCGCACCGAAGGCAACGGTGACGCTGAAAGCTTATTTTCCGGGGGATAAACCGGCTGGCTTTGACGAGGTGCTGCAGGCGGTCAACGACAAGTTGAAAGCGGACAACATCGGGGCGGCCCTGAATATCCATTTCTTGCCGTGGTCCGATTACGGAAATGCGGTATCCGTGAAGATGTCCGCCGGGGAAGACTTCGATATGTATCTCGATGCCCCATGGTTATCCATGAATCAGATGATCGCCAGCAATTCTTTAATGGAACTGGATGCGATGGTGGCCGAACGTCCGGAGCTACAAGCATCCATCCCCCAGGAAATGTGGGAATATAACAAATTCGACGGCAAAATTATGGGCGTTCCGCTCGGTACCACCCAAGGCCAGCTATACGGACTGTTGATCCGCAAAGATTTACGCGTGAAATACGGACTTCCCGAGTTGAAAACGCTCGACGATCTAGAGGAATTTCTGTACGCGGTCAAGGAAAACGAGAAGGAGGTCAAGCCCTTCGTCATTAACGGCATCAAAGCCGATAAACTTCCGTTTATCCTGAGCGAATCCGCTAATCTGGCGCTCGATGAAGTGCTCGAAATCGGTGTCAACATGTTCGCCTATTCAACCAAGGACAAGAAAGTCGTCGGTCAATGGGCAAGCCCGATGATTGCCGATGCTTATGATCGTGTGACCCAATACTACAAGGACGGCATACTCTCCAAAAATATCGCGCAGGAGCAAAATGCAGAAACGCTGTTCAAGCAAGGCAAATATGCGGCCACCTACTATGCGGCTGATGGCGTAGAAGGATTGAAATATTCGGAAATGCTGCAAGACGGCAGCGACAAGCTTGAGGTTTTCGTTCCGAACGGCGATCAGGCCAATCCGTATACCGCTTTCCAGCAATGGAATTTCCTTTGCATCCCGATTTCATCCAAGCACGCCGATTTAGCGATGGATGTCGTCAATTGGATGTCGATTAAGGAAAACCACGATTTGATGGAATACGGCATTCAAGGAAAGGACTGGGAACCTGTCGGCGACTCGAGCTATAAGGCGCTGTCCAGCTATTCCTTCCCGGGCTACGTGCTGACCTGGCGGCCAACGTTGAACCGCACGCCGGACACGATGATGGCGGATGACAAGAAGTGGTTCGACTTCGCTACCGATCCGGCCAACTTCACGCTTAGTCCAACGTCGGGCTTCAACTTTAACGCTGAAAAGGTGAAGACGGAATATGCCAAAATTACGCCGCTTCACGATTCGATCTTCCTGCCGCTGAGCCAAGGCGTGCTGCCTGCCGATCAGGGCAAGAAGACGCTGGAGGAAAAAATGGCCAGCCTGGGCGGGCAACAAGTGATCGATGAAATTCAAGCGCAAATCAATGCCGTCATCTCCGGTAAATAAAGGCACTTAAAATACTGAAAGAGGTATTTCACATGAACATAAAACGCAGCGCGCAAAATCCTGTTATCAGAGTCGAGGACGTTGCGCCCTCCCGCCCCGACTTTCGAGTGCTGGGTGCGTTTAATGCAGGCGTTGCGCAGTTAGCGGATGAAATTATCCTGTTGCTGCGCATTGCGGAAGCGCCGGTATCGGACCGGGCGGACGAGGTGCTCGTCCCCCGGCTGAACGAAGCGGGTATCGATGTACTTGTCAAGCGCTACGACAAGGCCGATCCGAGCTATGATTTCTCGGATTCGCGCTTCATCGCAAGGGACGGACGAACAGTCATGCTCACCTCCTTATCCCATCTCCGGGTGGCGCGAAGCAAGGACGGCGTTCATTTCGACATCGAGCGGCAGCCGGCCTTGTTTCCGGAAAATGCGCTGGAAGCGTGGGGAATTGAAGATCCCCGCGTGACCCAAATCGGGGACGTCTATTACATCACTTACAGCTCGGCCTCCGCTCGAGGCGTTGGCGTCGGCCTGGCGGAGACCCGGGATTTTCGAACCTTCAAACGTCGCGGGCTTATGCTGGCTCCGGAAAATAAGGACGTCATGATATTCCCGGAAAAAATCAACGGCAAATATTACGCTTTGCACCGCCCGGTACCGAAATCGTTCGGCGCTCCCGAGATGTGGATCGTCGAATCGCCCGATCTGGACCACTGGGGGAACCATCGCTTTCTGATGGGGCTAAGCGAGCAAGGCTGGGATTCGGCTCGCATGGGCGGCGGCGCGGTTCCGATTCGAACCGAGCTCGGTTGGCTTGCTCTGTACCACGGAGCGGACAGCACGCATCGCTATTGTATGGGCGCGGCGCTGCTCGACTTGGAGAATCCCGCTAAGGTGATTGCGAGATCCCGTATCCCCGTATTGGAGCCGGAGGCTGCATATGAGGTGAACGGATTTTTCGGCAAGGTCGTGTTTTCGTGCGGCGCCCTGTTGCTGGATCAAAACGTCCGCATGTATTACGGCGCCGCGGATGAAGTGATGGCCGTGGCGGACATCCCCTTGGAGGATATATTTCGTACTTTTTTTTGAGTTAAACAAGGGAGGAGCATGAGAATGGCTAACCAAATGCAAAGGTTAGTAAAGAGATGGATATGTCTGGCTACGGTTTGTTTCATGATATCGTCGATAGATGTATACCCGGCCGCATCGGCAAGTACTCCCGAGGCGACGAGTGCTGCCCAAGAGATCGCGGATATGAAATGGATGAAAGAACGGATGGTGGCTTATTACATCTCCAGAGATATCATAAACGACGGTACGAACGGTCGAGTCGAATGGACCTTCAAATCGCAGGCCGGCACTTACTTAGCCAGTCAAAACACGGATGGAAGCTGGGCGGATGTCGATTATAAGGATACAACCAATGCGAATATGGGGAAGCCATGGTCCCCCTATCTTGCGCTAGATCGAATGCAATCGATGGCTCAGGCGTTTGCTGATCCGGGTGGTCCATACTATCGTGACGAAGCTCTATTAGCGGGTATTCAACTGGGGCTGGACTACTGGTTTAGGGTAAAGCCGACTTCAACCAACTGGTGGGAAACCGGAATCGGCAAACAATTAAGGCTAGAAAAAATTGCGCTTTTATGCGAAGGCTACTTAACGCAGGAGCAAACCTCCAACATTGTTGCTACATTAGACAGTAAACCGCACACTGTCGATGGAACCAACTCGTCCTGGTACAATCAAAATTATATGTACCGCGGCTTGTTGCTCGAGGATGCCGAGATCGTTCGGGACGCCGTGAATGCCTTTAACTTGCTGGCGAATGTAACGACGACCGTAACGGGAATTCAGGCGGACATGTCTTTCTTCATGCATGGCAAAACGAATTATACGACGGGTTATGGAAGAAGCTTTGCCAGAGATATGGCATTCTGGGCTTACGTTACTTCGGACACGGCCTTCTCGTTCAGCAAGGTAGCGATCGATTCGTTATCGTCATACATTTTGGACGGCACCAGGTATCTCGTAAGAGGCGATGTCGCCGATCTGGGTATGGGGATGAATGGACCCGAATGGCCGGGTTATTCGAGTGCGGCTTTGACCTATTACGAAGATCCGCTGGTGTGGATGCAGCCAGCCAACCCGGCGAGAGCTGCGGAGTTTGCGAGCTTCCTTGACAATATTCGCAAGGTCGGCACGAGCACGAGCAATGGACAGGACGCTAACAATATGACGCAATGGCAGACGCTCGTCTCCTCCCATATGCGGAATGACTATGGAATTACGGTCAAGATGTCTTCCAGCACGGTCAAGGGCGGCGAATGGAGAACGATTCATCCCGCCGGATATAACCTGTTGTACTGGACGCCGCAAGGAGCCACCGCCATTCAGAGAACCGGCGACGAATACAGACGGATTTACCCGTTGATGGACTGGGCTCATGTTCCCGGCACGACGGCCCCGTACGTACTCACGAAGGACGGGAATTTCAACAATCCCAAAACGTTTGTAGGCGGCGTGACAGATGAGCGTTACGGAGCCACCGCGTTTGATTTTAACAAGCTGGGTACAAGCGGAAAGAAGGGTTACTTCTTTTTCGACGATGAAATGGTGGCGCTTGGCGCAGGAATCGCTTCGACGAATGCGGCTCCTATTCACACGACATTAAACCAAAGTCAAGCGGTGGGCGAAGTTCTCGTAGATGGAAATCCGATCGCAGACGGAACGATGCAAACCAACGGACGCTGGGCATATAACGATAATATTGGCTATATCTTCCCGAAATCGACGACCTTTCAAGTAAAGCGGGAGACGAAAACCGGAAGCTGGAGCGACGTCGTTAAGGACAGTTCAACGGAGCCGATCACTCTTCCCGTTTTCTCTATCTGGTTGGATCATGGCGTAAAGCCGGCAAATGCCTCCTATGAGTACATTGTATTGCCAAACCAAACTTCGGATGAGGTCAGCAGCTATGCGAGCGACAATCCGATAAGTATTCTTTCGAATACAACGTCGGTCCAGGCTGTTCGGCATAATACATTGGAAATTGCGGAATTGCTGTTCTATAAAGCAGGAACGGTGGAGTTGAGAGACGGGCTGACGGTTACAGTAGATAAACCCGCCATGGTGATGGTTGACGAATCTGCAACGCCTGTCCGTATTTCAGTTGCCAATCCCGAAACGCCGGGGATTACAGTGAACGTGACGCTGAATCGAAACGGAGAAACAACCACGACAAGCTATAAGCTCGGCAAGGATACGTTCACAGGCCGCAGCATGACTTTGAATGAGGCAGCCTCCATCGACGACAGAGGCTTCGATCTCGCCTACGATAAAGGCGCGACCGCTTCATCCAGCAAAGACAACCGATATGCCTCGAATGCTACGGATATTTACAGAACTTCGTATTGGAGTTCAAACGCTTCGGATAAGGAATGGATTTATGTGGATTTGCAAGATCAATATGTGATCAATAAAGTTAGACTAAATTGGGAGGAAGCGTACGGGAGAAGTTATAAAATTCAAGTATCGAACGATTCTGTCGCCTGGAGGGATGTTTACTCCACGACGACGGGCAACGGAGGAATCGAAGACATTTCTTTCAATCCGGTCAGTGCCAGCTACGTTCGAATGCAGGGCGTTCAGCAGGGGACTGGAAATGGCTACTCGCTTTACGAATTTAAAGTGTATGAAGCATTGCCGCCCAATCTTGCAGAAGGCAAGCCGGCAGTGGCAAGCTCGACCAGAGCTGCCGACGTATCGCCCGGTAATGCTGTCGATGGTGTAGGGAGTACGCGTTGGGGATCTAACTATTCCGATTTGGAGTCGATCTACGTCGATCTTGGCTCTAGCCAATCCATCCAGAAGGTCGTTCTGAATTGGGAAAGCGCGTATGGGAAGGAGTACCAAATTCGGGTTTCCGACGACGCGGCGAATTGGACGACCGTGTACAGCACCTCAACCGGAGCAGGCGGCAGGGAAAATATTATCTTCGAACCGGTGAATGCAAGATACGTTCAGATGTATGGCACGAAAAGAGGAACCTCCTACGGCTACTCGCTCTGGGAAATTGAAGTATATGAATCTTTAGCGCCCAATCTTGCAGAAGGCATGCCGGCAGTGGCTAGCTCGGCCAGAGCCGCGGACGTGGCGCCCGGCAATGCTGTCGATGGCTTATTGAGTACCCGTTGGGGATCTAATTATTCCGACTCGGAGTGGATCTACGTCGATCTCGGCCTTAGCAGGTCCATTCAGAAAGTCGTTCTGCATTGGGAAAGCGCGTATGGGAAGGAGTATCAAATTCGGGTTTCCGACGACGCGACGAATTGGACTACCGTTTACAGCACCGCAACCGGAGCCGGCGGAATCGAAAGAATCTCCTTCGAACCTGTGAATGCAAGATACATTCAAATGTACGGCACGAAAAGAGGGTCGTCCTACGGTTACTCCCTCTGGGAATTTAAAGTCTATTCTGCTCTTGCTGCTACTGTCCCGGACGCTCCTACCGAGGTGTATGCCGTCGGTCATGACGGATTCGCCGAGGTGAGTTTTGCCGCTCCGATCCATAACGGCGGAAGCGAAATTACAGGCTACAAGGTAACCGCATGGGCGAACGGAGAGGCTGCTGCGACGGCGGAAGGTACGGATAGTCCAATCACCGTCACCGGCTTGACGAACGGTACGGCGTATACCTTTACAGTAGTCGCGACGAACGCTCAAGGCGATTCGGCGGCATCCGAGCCGTCGAACGAAGCGATTCCGTTGGCGGAAGAAACTTCCGTTCCGGCATCGCCTGCGAATTTGACGGCGACCCCCGGCGACCGTTCCGTAACTTTAAGATGGGACGCTTCGGCGGCCAGCGTCACCTATTCCGTGTATCAATATGAAGGCAGGGCGGCGCCGGTCGATCCGGACAACTGGCAGTTGGTTCAACCCAGCGTAACGGAAGCCACGTATACGGTAAACGGCCTGACTAACGGAACGAGCTATGCGTTCTCAGTGAAAGCCGTAGGGGCGGGGGGCGAGAGCAGGTTCTCCAATGCCGTGACCGCGACGCCGAGAGCTCCGCAACCGGAGACGCCGCCGGTCAGCGGCTCAGGCAATGGCAATGATACCTCCGTCATCCTATCGACCGACGGAACCATCCTTATTCCGAGCGGCAGGGCCGGCGAGGTCAGCCTCGATGACGAAGTTGTCCTTACGATAGGCGCAGGAGCGGCGGAGCAAGAGCTGCGCATCAAGATCGAGAAGCTGCTCGATATAGCAAACCTCGTATTCGATAAGGAAGCGCTTGTCAGCAACGTCTTTGAAATGACGAAAAATATAACCGGCAACTTCAAGATGCCGATCGTCATCTCGATGAAGTTCGATCCGTCTCTCATAGGAGACCATCAAAGAGTCGCTATCTTCTACTACGACGAAGCAAAGAAAGTATGGATTGAAATAGGCGGCGTCGTGAAGGGCGATCGAATTACGGCAGAGGTGGATCACTTCACCAAATTTGCGGTCATGGCTGTTGACGAGAAAACGGACGAAAGCGGCGAATCCGGCGAGCCGGCGCCATCGTTCACAGACATCGCGGGACATTGGGCGAAGAGCGCCATCCTGAACGCGGCGGATATGAAGCTTGTCAGCGGCTATCCGGATGGAACGTTCAAGCCGAATGCCGCCATTACCCGCGCCGAATTTACGGTCATTCTGGCCAATGCGCTTAAGCTGGAAGGAGCAGGTTCGGCGCTAGACTTTACGGATGGGGCCAAGATCGGAACCTGGGCGAAACAAGCGGTCGCACAGTCGATTGAAGCCGGAATCGTCAACGGTTACGCGGATGGCAGCTTCCGTCCGGCTGCGCCGATTACCCGGGCGGAAATGGCGACGATGATCGCCAGAGTGCTCCAATTGTCCCTTGACTCGAATACGGCAACCGGCTTCGCGGATGACAAAGACGTGCCAACGTGGGCGAGAGGAGCGGTGGAAGCGACTCGCAAGCTGGGCATCGTGAACGGCCGCGGCGACAATAAGTTCCTTCCGAACGGTACCGCGACCCGGGCGGAAGCGGTGACCCTATTGGTGCGGTTATTGGAGCTTGGTACAGAACAGAGCCGTACCGAACGATTATCGATAGAATGATGTCATGGGCATCTATCTCCCTCCGATGCGAGATCCCCCAACCCCCGATCCTGAAATGTGGAATGGATAAACCCGTCACAGGGTCATTTCAGGACCGTATGAGGCAGTCTCCAGGAGATAGATGCCCCCCTTTTTTCATCGATAATCTTGTACGACAGCAAGCGACCGCTACAGCAAATTAATATAAATCCCGCCCAGAACGGTCCGGTTCTGGAAGCCGCTGTAGCGCGAATACTTCACCTGATGCGGGGTAGAGCTGTAATACCAGTCGGTAATCGGCACCCGCTCGGCCGTCTCGCTGATGAAATCCCAGATGGATTTGTACAATCGTTCGCTATACTCGTCGTTGTCCGTAAAGACTGTCGTCCACGCCAGCCAATCGAGCTTGGTGTAATCCGAGCGCGAGTCCAGCGGCACGCCGTAACGATTCATTTTCCGGCTGTACAGCCGGATTTCATTTTCGTAGACTTCCCGATCGAACAGCCCGACTTCAAGCAGCTTATCCCACACGAGGTTATATTTGAGGCTCCAGGAATCCGGCTGGTCGAAGGCGAGCAGCGAACCTTCCTCCTTCAAGGCGTCCGCGCGCCATCTGCCCGCCATCTCTTTCGCGGCCTGGATATACTTCTCCTCGTTCATAAGCTTTCCGTATGCGCCCTGCGCCACGATCGCCTTCATGCTTAAATTGCAGTTGTGGGCGAGATGTCCCGCGAAATCGTCCGTGCACAGCTGATTGCCCGGGTCGTAGCCGTGCTCCAGCAAGTAATCCGCCCATTTGTCCAGCAGCGGCTTCTCTTGCAGCGCGAATTCGTTCGAGCCCTCGTACCGGGACAGAGCGGCTACGGATAGCAGCATATTGCCGCACTCTTCTACCGGCATTTGATATTCGAGTTTGTTTTCGCCGTACACCTGGCCGTTGCAGAGCGGATACTGGCCGCAGTCGTGCGGGGCGAAATCGAACGTCCAGGCGTTGGTTCGCGCGTATTTCAGAATCGGACGAAGCATCCCCTTGACCAGCTCCGGATTATATTTCAGGAACAGCGGAATCGAAGGATAGGTGACGTCCAGCGTGGCGATGCAGCCGTTGCTGAAGCACTCCTTGGACAGAAACAACAGCTCCCCGTCGTGCAGCACGAGCTTGTGGGCGGCGATCGTCTGCCGGTAGGCCAGAGCCGCGATGTCCGCGTAATAACGGTTCACTTTCGCGGTCTCGCCGCTCAGCTTCTCCTCGAATCCCGCTGCCCAAGCCCCCACTTGCCCATAGTCGGATACGGCTTGCTTCAGCATGTCGTCGAAGGTTCCGTATTCCTTCTTGTAATACGCGTCCAACGGCTTCCCGAAATATTCGATCGACTTGATGTCGTCGTAGGCGAGGCAGATCGTATCCGATAGCTTGTCGCTGATCAGCGCGATGCAGCGGTATTCGCTGGCGGGCTTGGGCGTTTCGCCTTCGGCGTCCAATCGTTCAACTTCGCGGCCCGTCAGAAATTGATATCGCCCGTCATAGCCGGTTACGAACGCGCCGGGATGCGCGACATGAAGATAACCCCAATCGATGCGGATGTTGTCTCCGCTGGCGTTAAGCGGCTTCTGCTCGGCGTTGCCGCAATACACGGAATCGGAGCCGCGGCGGAAGACGACCTTCTGATCCATCGTATTGACGCAGCATTCGCCGGAAATGTCGAAATACACCTCGATCTCGTGCTGCTGCCCGTCCTTGATCTGAATCTCGTACGAGATATAAGAGGCGGGACGAGACAAAATGTGTAATCGATCCGGAAGCAGAGGTGTTAAAAAATTCAAGGTCAGTTCGACCTGTTCGTTTTCGAAGCCGTAAATCGTGGTCAACGGTTGGACTTCCACCTTGACCTGCGGGATGACTCGGGGCTCGGCGTAATAGCGTTCGCCGAAGGCTTCTACTTTTCCCATGAATCGGTACACGATGCCATCGATCTTGATCAATCCGACCATGCCGTTGCGCTGGCCTGTCCAATGACGCGTGTGATCGTCGTACAAGCGATCGGCGAAGGACCAGATGCTGAAATACGGATCTACGGTAATCAAGGGAACTGCCGAGGGTCTGAAGCTCATTCGATCATCTCCTGTTCTATGCGATCTACATATAGTATACTGACGTCGATGAAGGCAAGGGATAGATAAAAACGATGATCGAATGAGGAAAATGCGCATGAGAGAAGAAATTTACGCTTTCAGGGAAGCCGCTGCCGGATCGTTCGGATTACAGTTTGAAATGGCCGGCAAATCCTTCTGCGACGGATCGTATCGGATCGACAGGCCCCGCTCGGCGGTGAGCACCATCGAATACATTGTCAGAGGGCGCGGAACGGTCAGAATAGATTCGAAGGAATTTTATCCGAATGCAGGGGATACGTATTTCCTGCACCAGGGACAGGATCATTTGTACTTCTCCGACAAGGATGATCCGTGGGTTAAAATTTGGGTTAACGTCAAAGGCGAGCTGCTGACGGACCTGATCCGCCGGTATGGGCTTGAAGGCTGCTACCATATCCCGGGCTTCTACTCTATGGATTATTTGCAGCGGATTGTCCGCAACGCGCAGGCCGGCGGCGACAACTCCGCGCTCAACTGCACGTTGGCCGTGCACGAGCTGATAATCAAGCTTAACGAGCATCTGCATGCGCCGGCCATTCGATCGGATGCGGCGAAGCTGAAAACGTACCTGGACTATCGCGTTTCGGAGAACGTATCCCTGTCCGAGCTCGCGGCGGTCGTCGGAAAGTCGGAATCGCAAACGATCCGCCTGTTCAAACGCCAGTACGGCGTCACGCCGTATCATTACCATCTTCAATTAAAGCTCGATTTCGCGCAAAAGCTGCTGAGGAGCACGGGCATGACCGTTCGGGAGGTCGCGGCACACCTATCCTTCGCGGACGAGTTTTACTTTTCCAATCTGTTCAAGAAGAAGGTGGGGATAGCGCCTATTCATTTCCGTAAAATGAGGCTTTAAGCGGACGTTTTTGTAGGGCGCTCGAATCAGGTCACAGAGGGAGGAGGAAGGTAGCGGTGGCTGAAACATGCTGCCTAACGATCGCATGGACCCAATAACAAGCGGCTGTTTCGTTGCCATATCGACTAAACAGCGGAAAATTTATAAACGGACGCATGCCTGTACAGTTGACCCGGAACAAGAACGGTCGAAGGAAACTGAGGGCGATTCGGCGAGTCAGGGTAATGCTGCGTTTCCAAGGTCAATCCGGCATACCGCTCATAGGCGATGCCTTCTTTCCCAATGACGCTGCCGTCCAGCGAATTGCCCGTATAAAATTGAACGGCGGGCTGCGTTGTATACACCTCCATCGACCGGCCGGAAACGGGATCGTAGACGCTGGCGGCGAAGCCCCCCGATTGCGCGCCATGACGGATGACGTAATTGAAATCGTAGCCGCCCGCCAGCCGCATTTGCGGATCGTCAGAGTGAATTCGGGCGCCGACCGGAGTCGGCTGCCGAAAGTCGAGCGGCGTTCCGGCAACGCCAAGCACCTCTCCTGTAGGAATGAGCCCTGGTCTTACCGGAGTGTATCGGTCGGAGTGAATGGCGACGATATGGCCGAGAATATTCCCTTTGCCCGCCCCGGACAAATTATAGTAGTTATGCTGAGTAAGGTTCACAACCGTTGGTTTGTCGCTCGTTGCCGCATAGTCGATTCTCAGCTCGTTGCCGTCCGTAAGCGTATAGACGACGGTCGCATCGACGTTGCCGGGAAACCCCTCTTCCCCGTCTCTGCTTAGATAACGCAGGGAAAGTCCGACAACGCCATCTCTCCATACTTCCTCGGCACGCCACACCTGTTTGTCGAAGCCTCTCATTCCGCCATGCAGCGTGTTCGGACCGTCGTTAACGGACAACCGGTAGACGACGCCATCCAGCATAAACCGGCCGTCAGCGATCCGATTCGCGTAGCGCCCGATTAGCGCTCCAAAATAGTTTTTATTGCCGGTTGTCCAGTAGTCCTCCAATGCCGGATATCCGAGAACGATATCCTCCAGCTTGCCGCTGCGGTCAGGCGTCTTTAGACTCGTCATAATGCCGCCGTAAGTTATAATGGCCGCCTGCATGCCGTTCTTATTGGTCAATACGTATTGATAGACGGCCAGCCCATCAGGCGTTTGGCCGGCATAACGTTTAGCGATGCCCCTGCGCGGCGCTCCGCCCTTCAAGGCGGCGGCCTTGTCATCCCGGATGATCGGCTCAAGGGGCGCCGTATTTCCGTACACCGGCTCCGCTCCGTGCGGGCTGGCGGCCCATCGCACGGCATTGGCAATAACTTGTAGCACATCTTTGTTGTAGTAGGTAGGATACTCCTGGTCTCCCGGCCGGAAATAAAAGATTTTGCCAAGTCCCCTGGAATAGGCGCAGCCGCTGCGAAATACTTCCCCGCCTTGAAACCAGCTAATAAATACAAGCTCTTCAGGAGCGGGGATATCAAAAAACTCGCCGTACATTTCCTCGGTTTGGAGTTCGAAGAACTCGCCCAGCCCTTCCGTAATCGGATGTGAGGGATCGACCACCCACAGCCGTTCCCGCTCGGCATCCGAGCGCCACTTCAAATCGCAGGTCGTTCCCATCAGCTTCCTGAATATTTTCGACCGATGGCCGGAATGAAGAACGATAAGTCCCATACCGGAGAGCACTCGATGATAAATGCGCTCGACGACGGCATCGGATACTTGCTCGTGAGCGACATGCCCCCACCATATCAACACATCGGTGTCCTGCAGCGCTGCCTGCGGCAAACCGTGCTCCGGCTGATCGAACGTCGCGGTGCGGATCTCAAAGCCGTTCGCCCCGATTCCCGCAGCGATAACCTCATGGATGCCGTAAGGATAGATGGCCGCGACCTTCACTTCCGTTCGTTCTTGAATAAACTCGTTCCAAATCGTCACCCGGACCGCTTTCTTCATTTCCGATCACCTCCCTTCTCGATGTATATGTATTTCCAGCGAGAAACAATCGCGTTAATTGCATCGATCGGGGCATATATTTGAAGTAAAGAAAGGGAGGGCTGCCATTGAAATACTATGTTGCAGGGCCAGGAGATACGCTGCTAAAAATATCCCGGCGATTTCAGATCGAACTTGAACCATTGCTGACGGTCAATCCGCATCTAACCAATCCGTATACGGATATCTCAGGCAAGAACGTAAACCTGGATACGCAGTTCCCACCGTTTAGAGACGATCGGGTTGTCGCCCCTTTTTGCCCGCCAGTCCCGGAATCCGAGTTTCTTCCTACCTGGATTCCGTTAACCGATGCCGAGAAAATGTCCGAGACCGAATACGACGTATTGATCGTCGGCTCCGGCGCGGGGGGAGGCGCCGCGCTTTGGCGTCTGTGCGAGCAATGGGCCGGCAGCGGCAAACGGATCGGGATTGTAGAGAGAGGCCCTGCGTACCTGCCAACCCACGTCGCCAATATAGCCACGATTAACGGCGACAGCTTCAGATTGTACGCGCCTCCGGAAGTAACCGATCTCATTGGGAACAGACTCCCCGAGTATCCCGGCATGAAGCTCGTTTACGCATTAGGCGGACGAACGCTGCTGTGGGGAGCGGTCTCTCCCCGCATTCCGGAATTCGAAAGAAGAGAATGGCCCGTTTCTAACGAGGAAATGGAGCTCTACTACAATATCGCCGAAGAGGTCATGAACGTGACGACAGAATATACAAAAGACTCGTCCATTACGCGCATTTTACTCGAACGGCTTCGTGCGAACGGCTATTTCAATGCGGACCGTATTCCCATTGCGACCGATCTGGATCAAACCCGCTACGGGAAACTGAATTCCAACGTTTTTTTCAGTTCGATCCTTTTTCTCGCGAGAGCGCTCAGCCTTCGTCCCTTCGACCTCGCCGTTTACACCTACGCCGCGCAAGTGATTACGGAAGGCGGAAAGGCCGCCGGCGTTCGGGTCATGACGCTCGACAAAAAGTCCTATATCATTCGGGCAAAGACGGTGATCCTGTCGGCGAGCGCCCTTCAGACTCCGCGAATTTTACTGAACTCCGGCATCACCGGCCCCGCTATCGGCCGGTATTTCACGAACCATTCCTACTTGATCGCGACCGCAAGCTTAAGCACCAAAGGCTTTCACGAGCCGCTGGGCGCGCTCGGGATTGTCGTTCCCGAGCTGCCGAATCGTCCCTACCGGCTGCAGCTCCAAGGTCCGGGCAAATTTTTTAACTACCATTACGATAAAAAACCGATTCAAGACGAATGGATAATCAGTTTTTATGGCGCTTCCGGCAAGGTGGAAGCCCGCTACGAGAACAGGGTGTATGTCGATCCAAGCCGCATCGACGCATATGGAATGCCCGAGCTGCAGGTCGACTTCTCCTACAGCGAGAAGGACGAGGCCGTTATTCAAGAGATGTATACGTATATTCTGCAAGCTTCCTCTGCGATGCAATTGCGTCTCGAATTGGTGGACGGGGTGCCGGCTGTATGCTTAATGCCCCCCGGAGCGGACAATCACGATTTCGGCACGTGCCGGATGGGCAACGATCCGCTTACTTCGGCAACGAATCGATATGGGCAAGTTCACGGCATAGAAGGCTTGTTCGTCGCCGACAACAGCGTGCTCCCTTCTTGCGGCGCTTCTAATCCAACCTTATCGACCGCCGCCTTGGCCATCCGGACGGCGGATTATATCGCGCACAGCCAAACGGATTAACCTTCAGTAATAACTGCATAATTTTGGGCGATCCTCCGCAAACTAATGCCAAATCCATCCAAAAATTTCAAGCGGAGGTGACGCTCCATGTGTCCGGATACTTTAGGCGGTTCGACTCCAAGCGGCAAATCCGTGCAATCGCCGGTACAGTCGCAAATAAACGCAGCCCAAACCGGCAGCCAGATGAAGCGGCCGATCTCGGATCAATTGGACGATAATATCGGCCATATTGAAGCGATCTTTGCCAAAAACTCGGATCTCGTATTCAGGCACTGGAGTTACGGCCCCGATCTGCGGCATAAGGCTTGCTCCGTCTACTATGAGACGCTGATGCAGGGAGAGATTATCAATTACATGAAGTCCTCTTTGCAAGACCTCGTCGCTCACGAGGTCGGGCCGGGTACGACGATTACGCCGGAGAACGTCATTTCCTTTTTCGAGAAAAACGGGGTTTCCGAGAAGAAGGCCGAGCTGCTGGATCATCTCGATCAGGCTGTGGAACAAATTACATCAGGCAATATCGTTATTTTTTTTAATCAATGGAACAGGGCTTTAGTCTATAGATCGCTTACGATAGAATCACGGCCTATTTCAGAGCCGGCTAATGAAACGGTTGTTCAGGGGCCTCGGGAAAGCACGGTTGAGAACCTGCAAAAAAATATCGGGCTGCTCCGCGTTCGCCTTACTACGCCGAAATTCAAGACCGTTGCGATTTCCGGCGGCGGCGAAACCAAAACACGAGTCATTTACGGCTATGTAGAAGGCGCCGTAGACCCCGAAGCGCTGCAGGAATTTGAAAAAAGAATCAACCAAATCGGTCAAACCGAAATATTGGAAACCTCGTTTATCGAGCAATTAATCGAGGATTCCACGTGGTCGCCCTTTCCCCAGCATCGGTATACGGAACGACCGGACACTGCGGTCGCCGCCCTGCTGGCCGGCAAAATTGCGATTCTTGTACAAGGCACGGGAAGCATATTGCTGTGTCCTGGTTTGTTTGTGGAGTTTTTCCAATCCAGCGAGGATTACTACCAAAGAACCGTTTACTCGTCCATGATCCGATGGCTTCGAATTGTCGCTTTTGCATTGGCATTGACGCTGCCAAGCATCTATATCGCCTTGTCGACCTTCCATCCCGAGCTGATCCCGACCGTGTTGCTGCTAACGATCATCGATACGAGGGAAGGCATACCGCTGCCGGCTTTCTTCGAAGCGCTTATTATGGAGTTTTTCTTCGAGCTGCTCCGGGAAGCCGGCGTTCGGCTGCCGAAGCCTGTCGGCTCCGCCGTCAGCATCGTAGGGGCGCTCGTCGTCGGCGAAGCGGCGATTAACGCCGGCATTGCTTCGCCGATCATGGTTATTATCGTAGCCTTGACAGGAATCGCCTCCTTTACAATTCCTCAATACAACATAGCGATCGCGCTGCGGATATTAAGATTTCCGCTTATGGTATCCGCTTCGGTTATGGGGGGATTTGGCATTATGATCGTCTTTCTGCTCATTTTGCTTCATCTATGCAAGCTTCGTTCGCTCGGACAACCTTATCTGGCCCCTGCCGCCCCTTTCCGGCTAAGCGAGTTCCGGGATGTAGTCGTAAGGGCTCCATTAAAAACGCTGCTGCAGCTTCCGCGCAAGCATACGCCTAAAAGCTAGCGTCAGCTTGCAGCCAATACGAATCAGGAAAGAATGAGTAACCATGATGAAAAAAAGGATGCTTCTCGCGATTTTGCCTGCCTTACTGCTCATTCTTCCCGGCTGCTGGAACAAGAGAGAGCTCGATCAATCCGGGTTCGTGATGGCCATTGCGATCGACCAGGGAAAAAACAAGCAGCTCCAGCTCACGACGCAAATGTACCGGCCGGTCGCCGGTCAAAAGGGCGGCGGGGGCGGCGGAGGCTCGGCAAGCGAGACTTCAAACTTGCTAATCAAGACGGAGGACGATTCCATATTCGAAGCAATCCGCGATATCCCGATTCATTTGGGGAGAAAAGCCAGCTGGAGCCATATGCGTATTATTGTGGTCGGAGAGAAGCTGGCAAGATCGACCGATATCGGCAAGCTGATCGACTTTTTTTACCGGGACCATGAACCGAGACATACGATATCCATCATGATTGCCAAAGGGCGCGCGGATAAAATATTGGAAGTAAAGCCGGCTATCGAGCAAACGATCGGCCAACAGCTTTTGTTAACCAAACAGGTTACCTACAAAAACGCCGCCAAGTCGCTGGATACCACTTTGCTCAAACTGGCTTTGCAATTGAACAGTCCAGCGAACGATTCGGCAATCACCTACGTCTATAAGGACAAAGATGAAAAGGATGAATTAAACTCTGCCGGTCTAGCCCTTCTTAAGAAAGGAAAAATGATAGGCATTCTGCCCTCCAAAAAAGTGGAGGGGCTTATCATCATGCGAAACGAGTATAAATCCGGAATTATCGAGATCCCTTGTCAAAGGAAATCGAAAGATACGGAAACGTTCGAAGTGCTTAATTTAAGCACTAGATTGAAGCCCACGCTGGCGGAAGACAAGGTGCGCGTACAGGTTAAAACCACGGTTGAGGGTGCGATCGGGGAGTTGAAGTGTACGGAGATCAAGACAAGAAAGGATGAAGCGGCTTTTGTTCGCAAAGTAGAAGAACAAATAAAAAAGGAAATGAGGATAACTCTCCGGGTTCTTCAGAAAAATAGAACGGATATCATTGAGGTTGGAAACGCGATTGCAAGATGGCATCCCAAGCAATGGAACGCCATGAAGGAGCAATGGGACAGCCAGTTTGCCGAAATCCCATTTGATATACAAGTTCATGTAAAAATGTTGACAACAGGCACAACGATTGGAAAACCGGCTGTATCGGGTGAACGCCCTTAGTAAATCCCCGGGAGGGATGCATGTGCTAGAACGCATCATCGTACTGCTCCTTGCATACGGTTCAATTTCGCTTTACGACAGGTCGCATTTGAGAAGCGTGTCGAATAGGGCAGAGAAAGCCGTTTACATCGTTCTCATGCTTGCCTCGCTGTACTTCGCTATTCCTTACATTTTCGAGTCTCCGATTGATTTCCCCGGGCTTTACGAGTTGGCCGATCTCGTATTCACGGACTTGGCCAGGAGGCTTGATCAAATGCTGACTGTGCCCGAACCATGACTTCATGCAGCGGAGGTAACAGGAATGGACAAACTGGAAACGATTAACCCTCAGCAAATAAGCGTGCTATTCTTCACCTTTATGACCGGATCGTCGATCATCAATATTCCCGCCCCGCTGATCGGCAAAGCGGAGAGCGGAGCTTGGTTGTCGCTGCTTATTTCCGGGTCAATAGGCATGATGTTGCTGGGCTGCATGCTGTATTTGCACGCTCGGTTTCCTAATGCGAGCTATGTGGAATACAGCCGCAAACTGATCGGATCCTGGCCTACTATCATCATATCCATTCTTCCTCTTTCCTGTATGCTGCATATGCTTACCGCGATCGTTCTGGATATCGCCTTGTTCATGAAGAGCTCCATGCTGCGGGAAACGCCTTCCTACGCTTTCACTTCTCTAATCTATACGGTTGCAGCTTTGACCGTTCGAGCAGGGCTCGAGGTTATGGCCAGAATGTTTACGATTATTGTGATTTTTATCGTTATATTTGTCTCCGCCGTTCTGTTGCTGGCTATGGAAAATTACAATCCCGAATTTCTTGTTCCGGTCATGCCGCAAGGCTTAAAACCGGTGCTGAACGGCGCTTTTTTCTCGTACGGCTTTCCTTACGCCGAAGTCTTTTTGTTCACGATGCTCCTTCAATTTGTTCGCAAACCATCCGGCAGCGGACTGAATCGGAATATGCTCCTGTCTCTGCTGATGAATATTTTGACTCTGTGCATCTCTACCGTCTGCACCATTATGCTGTTCGGACCTCTTGCCGGTATCAAAAAATATTCGTTGTACGAGCTTGCTCGTACAGTCGACGTTCAGGAAATTATAACCAGAATCGAATCCGTGATCGGGATGTCTCTTATTGCCGGCTCTTATATGAAAGCGACAATAACGCTATATGTGCTGTGCCTGTTTGTGGCGCATCTGCTCAAGCTGAAGGATTACCGAACGATCGTCATGCCGATTGCGCTGATCGCTTTTCTGAACACGTTGGTCGGCTTCAAATCTGATATGCAATGGGTTGAAATCGTATCGATTGTGCATCCGTTATGGGTTACCTTCGCCTATAGCGCCCCTTTGCTGTTAGTAACGGTTGTCGCATTCATTCGTTACCGTGCAAAGTAGTAGAGAACGGTTCCATCCCGATCGACGTTGCTGGCTTCATGCCTTTCAAGGTTTTTCTCACTTCCAGAGGAACTCTGAACCGATTGTCGCGTTATATGTATAGCGGATGACATAGAGGGAAGATTCGGGAAGGAGAAACCGATGAAAGCCAGAGCCGTTTACCTGATCGCCGCGGCGCTGATTGTGGCCAGTTGGCTGGCTAATTACGGTTATTACCGGCACTACCGGCTGCCTGAGCCGGGATTTCTCCGACATTATATCGAGACGACGTATACGCCTTCGGTCGCCTTCGACCTGCTGTACGTCGCCAACAAGGACGACAAGCGCAAGCCGGTGTCCGCGACGGCCGAAGGGCTGGAGGCGCTGAGGTTCTACCCTGTGCAGGTGCATCAGGAGCTGCGCCGTCAGACGATCTACGCCTTGCGCGGATATTTCGACGAGAACAGGATGCAGGAACGTCCAGAGGGCGAGCCTCTCCGGTTAAACGCGTTGACGGTACAATATAGCGACGGAAGCGTGCGGGAGGAGGACGTGGGAGAAATTATCGCGTACCGCCCGGCCTGGCCGCCGGACAAGACCAAGGAGCCGCCGGTTCGTTTCAGTTCCGGGAGGGGCTCAAGCGATAACAGCGGAACGGCCGTCGTGACGGCGGTCCGGCCGGCGACGCTCTCCGGCGTCTCTTCCGCGTGGCTGGAGAAGCTTGGAGGGGCGTTCCGGTACGAGTTCAAGGCGAACGATACGCACGGAATGCCGCAGCAGCCGAGCAGTGCGACTGTTCCTCTGGAGATGGACACTGGTCAGATGCTGTCGCTCGATTACCGTTTTCAACTGAAGGAAGCGGCAGACGTCTTGTCCGTCTACAACGTGCAATTAAGAGAGCATTTCGTAGAGCCGGACGGCAACAAGTACGACTATATCGTGTTCGCGAACTATACGCCGTATCCGACCGACGCGCAAATGCGGGCCTACGTCCGAGAGATGAGGGGGAGGGCGGAATGAAGATAGCTTTTTCCCGGATCGCTTGGGGGCTGGCGCTGGCGCTGATCGACGTCACGATTAACGGGTTCGATCTGCTGCCCGACGTCGTCGGGTACGGATTGCTGATGGCGGGCTTAGCGAAGCTTGTTTCTAGGAATCGCATGTACAAGCTCGCTTGGAACGCGGCGGCCGTGCAGCTCATTCTGTCCGTTCTTGCGCTGCTGGGACTGACGCGATCGGGTTTCTCGCTGACGGGCGGCATAGAGCCCTCGCTTAACGCGCTTGCGCTGACCGCGGCGGGACTTGCGATCGAATTGGCGATGCTGTACGGCTTGTGCGAGGGAATCCGTCTGGATGCGCTGGAGAGGAACAAGGAGCGGCTGGCCCGATCCGCGAGGAACCGCCGGCATTTCGCCTTCGCCTCCGGAGCCGGGATGCTGTTCCAGCTTCCTTTTCAACTCAACCAGTCTTTGCAGGAGATGCTTCCTTTCGTGATTTTGCTGGCCTTGTGCGTGCTGTTTGCCTGGCTGTCGATTGTGGCGCTGGCGCGGCAAGCCGGAAGGGAAATCGCGGGCAATCCGGGGAGCGGGGGCGGGGGGCTCGACGGCGGAGAAGGCTCGGTGATCGATGTGCGGATGTAAGGGAGCCTGGCTTCCTTAATAGGTATACAAGAGGAGCGATGTTCATGGGAAACGAAATACAGGCTTTGGCGCTGGGCAATTATTCGGACGCGATCTATCATCCGTTCGCAGGAGTGGACGAGGAGCTTCGGAGCATTTTCCGGGAACGGATAGACGTCAGATGCACCGGGGATTACGGGATGCTGAAGGAGGAATATTTGGCTCCTTACCGGCTGTTCATCTCGTATACGGAGTTTCTGGAGGAGAAGCTGCCGGCCGAGCGCACCGCGGCTCTGCTGTCGTACGTGGCGAGAGGCGGCGGCTTGCTGGCCATTCACAACGGCATTTCCTTGCAGAGAAATCAGGAGCTGGCGACGCTGCTGGGCGGCAAGTTCATGAGCCATCCCGAATTTACCGCGCTCCCGATCCGCATTCGCGAACCGAACCACCGGATCATGGACCGCGTCGAGCCGTTCATTGTAGAGGACGAGCCTTACCGTTTCGAATTCAATCCGCATATCCGCACGACGATTCTGGCCGAGTACGAGCATGACGGCGCATACTGGCCCGCGGCCTGGACGCACGACTACGGACTTGGCAGAGTCGTCTATCTGATGCCCGGCCATCGGGTGTCCGCGTTCCGGATGGAGAGCTATCGCAAGCTGATTCTGAACGCCGGCCTGTGGGCCGCCAAGGCGATGTAGCCCGGAGCCGACGGACCCGGGAACCGAACAACCGCAGACGCTGAACCCGCCGAAAGTCCCGTCCCGCTCTGTCACACGAGTCATGCATGACGCGGCACGTGTCCGCCGTCACTAAAAGACGCTCCCTTTTTCGGATACACTGGGGTTAAGATTTCACGTATGCAAAGGAGAGGTTCGAATGAAGGGTTATCGGACAGCGGGTCGGGACGGCGTATTTAAAGCTTTGTTGACGGGAGCGGCCTTGCTGATTTTGATCGGAATCTGGTCGGCGTTCGTCGCATGGAGGGCGGACATGACGCCTTCTCCCTCGACGGAGTCTCCCGTTATGAGCGCGGGGAGTTCCTCCGCCGATGGGGAGCAAGAGGGCATTCAACTGGCGAGACGGATCATCGTTTACGTGACGAACGCGGATTCGGAAGGGGATACCGCAGAGGGTTAAGCAGGGAGCAACGGCCGCCGATACGGGCGGCCGTTTGTGTGTACGCATGTTTTGGGCTTCGGTCAGGGCGGCGGCGAGCTAAAGCCCCGATTGGCACTGATTCGAGGGAAATTGTGGTTTGTTCCTAAAAAAATGTGTATGATTAGGCTGAGTTGCCCAAATGAGAAGTTGTTTACAGTTTACGCAAATCATCTGTGGTAAGGTTTGGAACATAAGCCTAAGAGGAGATGAAGACTGTGACGATCAAAGAAGAATTGAAGGGCAAAAACATCATCATCCCCGATAATCCGGTATCGAACTTTCTGTTCAACAACACGAGGTCGGGACTGCTGTGGCTGGTTATCCGCCTTTACTTGGGTTACGCGTGGCTGATCGCCGGATGGAAAAAGGTGACCAACGAGAAGTGGGTCGGAAGCGAAGCCGGGGCAGGGTTGACCGGGTTCGTGAAGGGAGCGATCGGGAAGGCGGAAGAGGGCAAAGACGTGACCGGTTGGTACGCTTCGTTCCTGGAAAACGCCGTGCTGCCCAACGCCAAGCTGTTCTCGTACGTGGTCGCGTTCGGTGAAGTGCTGGTCGGTCTGGGACTGATTCTCGGTCTGCTTACGGGGATTGCGGCATTCTTCGGAGCATTCATGAACGCGAGCTTCCTGTTCGCGGGCACGCTTAGCACTAATCCGCTGCTGTTCATTCTCGCCACGTGGATCGTGCTCGGCTGGAAAGTAGCGGGCTGGTACGGGCTGGACAGATGGGCGCTGCCGCTGCTCGGTACGCCGTGGAACCGCAAGAAGTCGTCGGATTCGAGCATATCCGGATAACATAGAAGCAATAGGGAAGAGGCTGCGCAGCGCGCAGCCTCTTTTTAAGTGGGCGATACAGAATTTATAAGCTCCGCTCTCCACTTTTTCGAACTATTAGAATGATGAGAAAACTCAAAATCATATGGGACAATCCCAATAAACGCCGGTTAAACGGGGAACAACCCGTCAATGCTGACTGAGGAAGGAGGCGAGCGCGTGGAAATCTGGTTTATGGGAACGAGCGCCGGCATGCCGATCGCGGAGAGGAACGTGACGTCCGTCTTGCTGAACCTGACCCGGGCCAAGGGGACGTTCTGGATGTTCGACTGCGGGGAAGGGACGCAGCATCAGCTGCTCAAAGCTCCGCTGAAGCTGAGCCGGCTGACGAAGCTGTTTATTACGCATCTGCACGGCGACCATCTGTTCGGCGTACCCGGCTTGCTGAGCAGCAGATCGTCGCTGGGAGGCTCCGAGCCGCTTGACGTATACGGTCCTCCGGGCTTGCGTGAATTTATCGATGCCGCGATGAACCTGTCCGGCACCCATCTCGATTATTCGCTTAACGTGCACGAGATCGAGAAGGAAGGCCCGCTGTTGAACGGCGAAGGATATACCGTCGAATGCGCTATGCTGGATCACCGAATCGCCTGCTTCGGGTATCGGGTCGCGGAGAAACCGCGCTCCGGCGCTCTTCGCATCGACGTTCTCGCGGCGGCGGGAGTTCCTCCGGGACCGGCGTACGGCAGGCTGAAGGCCGGGGAAGACATCGAGCTGGAGGACGGTACGATCATTCGCGCCGTCGATGTGCTGCACGACCCGATTCCGGGCCGCATCGTCGCCGTGATGGGAGACACCCGGCCTTGCGAGGGGGCGATACGTCTGGCAAGAGGAGCCGACGCCCTTGTCTACGAGGCGACGTTCGGCGCCGATCTGGCGGAGAAGGCCGACATGTACGGCCACTCCACCTCGGTGCAGGCGGCCGAAATCGCCAAAGCCGCGGGCGTCTCCCGGCTGCTGATGACCCATTTCAGCTCGCGATACGGAAGAGAAGACCTCATCTTGCTGGAGGAGCAGGCTCGAAGCGTGTTTCCCCGATCGGATGCGGCGCTGGAGCTGGTGCCGTATCCGGTGCTCGCCCCTCCGAGAGGAGAACGCAGCCACTCCTCCGGCGCATAGCCCCAGCCGGGCGCTGGCTGCCGCGGCGAATCGCCCCAACCTCTGCGGCTAATTCGGCGAAGCACCGGCGTGTTTGCGCCGGAACTGGCCCGGAGCCAGCCCCCTCTCGCGAATAAATACGCGCGTAAAGTAGTGGACCGACGAGAAGCCCGTCGCCTCGGCGATTTCCTTGATCGCAAGATCGCTTCCGGCGAGCAGCTCGGCCGCCCTTCGAACGCGCTCGCTGCGAACGTAGTTCGTGAAGTTTTCCCAGATGCCCCCCGAGAACAGGCGGGAGAGATGGCGCTCCGAGACGTTCAGGTTGCCGGCAATCTCCCGCAGGCTCAGATCGCGGGACAGATTGTCCCGGATGTACAGCTTGGCCTGGCGCAGCAGGACGTCCGAGCTTCCCGACGAGCGTGCCGGTGTGGAGGCCTCGCTGCCGAAGAGGCTGGGGAAGCTCAGCAGCAGAGCGCCGGCGGCTGCCCGCAAGGCATCCGGAGACAGACGGCCTCTGCCTTCTTCGCACAGCAGCAAGCTTTTCCATAACAGCGAAGACGGCAGATTTCCTTCGTCGTCGTGAACGCACGCTTCCCCGTATCCGGCCAGGGCGTGGAACGGTTCGATCGCCTCGTCCCGCGAGCCGCGCTCGTCCGCTTCGAACGCGACGTACAGCAAATACATGCCGTCCCGCGAACGGATCTGATGATCGATGCCGGGCCTGGAGCAGAAATGGGTTCCCGCCCGCAAGGAATAATCGACTCCCCTCTCCGAATATTCCCCTTCTCCTTCCAGGACGTAGCAAATTTCGAAAAAGGAATGCCTATGCGTCGAATTGCTGAAATGGCGGGGGTTGACTCCCCAGTAATGAATTTTCAAATCCGTCCCGTTCCCCGTCCGCACGTTCGCCGCCAGCTCGTTCAACAGTGCCTGCGTCTCGTTGCCGAGATCCATTTTTCTCCCCCCGTTCCGATCTTTATGTCCTTATTGTGCAAAAAACAGTCGCCTGCAGTCAAAGACCGTTTCTGTCCGCTAGCTATACAATAAAGCCGAAACGCAAAACATTTCAAGCTTATCGTTGCATAGGGAGGAATCGGCATGATACATGCGGAGGATGCGGAATTTTACAAAGATAACGGGTATTTGCTGGTCAAGGGCGTCTTCAATTCGGAAGAGGTCGCGCAGATGCGCAAAGCGGTGGACGGCATTATTCAAAGGGCGGCCGAGGCCAACCGGGACGAGAACGCGGCCTGGCAGGGCGACTTCTTGCCTCCGGAGCAGCTGAAGAAGCTCGTGCTGAAAGGCTTCCACGACGTTCATTACCACGATGCGGCGTTCATGCGCGCGGCGATCCATCCGAACATGGCGTCGGTTTTGACGAAGCTGATCGGTCCGAACGTGCAGCTGCACCACTCCAAGATGCTTGTGAAGCCGCCGGAGAACGGCGCGGCTTTCCCGATGCACCAGGATCAGCCTTATTTTCCTCACGAGAAGCATACGATGCTGGCCGCCAGCATCCATCTGGACGACGCGGACGAAGAGAACGGCTGCCTCAGGGTCGTCCCGGGATCGCACAAGCAAGGCCCGCTGCCCCATGTCGGCAGACACTACCTCGATCACAAGACTTATCCGATCTCGGACGGTACGCTGTGCCAGGCCGAAGCCGGAGACGTGCTGTTCTTCAACTACTTGACGATTCACGGCTCGGCGGCCAACCGGAGCGAGCGGACGAGAAGGAACGTGCTGTTCCAGTACCGCGATCCGGCCGATTTTCCGACCGAGAACGTGCACTTCGATTGGGGCATGGGCTTGATGATCAGCGGGGAAAATCCCAACTTCGACAAGGTGAAGCCCGACTATCGAATTGTAGGCTAGCCGACCGAAGAGACAAGAAAAACGCAAATGAAACTTGGTTTATCGGAAATACACCGGAACCCGAAACTCTTATGATGAAGCCATGGATCACAAATCCAAATAGAGCTGGGGAGTTGAGTCCGATGTTGAACGATAGCCAATTGGCCGAATTCGAACGCAACGGTTTTCTGAAAGGCGGAGTCGTCTTAAACGACGACGAGGTGGAAGCGCTTCGCGAAGAGCTGGGGCTGGTCATGGCGGGGAAATCGGTGAAGAAGCCCGTTCTGGCCCACAACATGCTGGCCGACGGAGAAGAGGGAGCGACTCCCTACGACGGAATGAAAATGATCGTGAACGAGAAAGTCATTCAGATCGTCAACATCTGGATGGCCAGCGACGCGTTCTTCCAGCATGCCGCGAACAAAACGATCGTCGAGGAGATCGCCCAGCTGTGCAACACCGATACGGTGCGCATCTGGCACGACCAGATCCAATATAAGCCTCCGGTGACGGGCGGACCGACCGCCTGGCATCAGGATCATCCGCTCTGGCCGATCATCCAGCCGGCCGATCTCGTCAGCGCCTGGGTCGCCCTTGACGACGCGGTCGTCGAGAACGGCTGCATGTGGATGGTGCCAGGCAGCCACAAGTGGGGCGATCAGCAGAAATATTTGGCAAGCGACAAGGAGTTCATGCCGTACCATCGCCGCCCGGAGCTGCTGCCGGAAGGCGCGGAGGTCAAGGCGGTGCCGTTCGAGATCAAGAAAGGGCAGGTCGGCTACCACCACAGCCTGACCTGGCACGGCAGCCCCAACAACCGGTCCGAGAAGAAGCGGCGGGCGATCGCCGTCCACTACATGCCGGGTCATACGAGGTACGTGCCGTCGAGCGACCATGTCATGCTGTCTTATGTCGGCGTGAACAAAGGCGATATTTTGCAAGGGCAGCACTTCCCGGTCGTCTATTCGACCGTCGGCGCGAGCTGATTGCAGCCAGGAGCCCCTCCTCCCGCTCGGGACGGAGGGGGTTTGCCGTTGCGGGAACAAGCTGCATTCCTTACGATAGAGAAAATAGAGAGAAAGGGGCGGAGGCTCGCCGTGCTCCTGTCGTCGGCGCTGGAGGAGCTGTGCGCTTCCGCGGACAACGCGCTGGAGGAGCTCGCCCGGCCGCTGCCGCTGCCGATATCGCAGGCGCTGACGTATATGGAGGAGCATCTCGAAGAGCCGATTACGATCGAAGCGATCGCCCGGCAGTCGGGGTGGTCCCACGAGCATTTCACGCGGATGTTCGTCGCTTCCGTCGGCATGTCGCCGAAGCGGGCGTTGCTCGAGCGGAGATTGCGGCGAGCGGAGCTGCTGATGCTGAGCGGCCGGTGGACCGTCAAGCAGATCGCGTACCGGGTCGGCTTTCGGGACGAGCACCATTTCTCCAAAATGTACAAGCGTCTGCGGGGGATGACGGCCTCGTCCTATATCGAGCGCTGCGAGAATTCTCTGGCCCGGCATGCGCTGCCGGCTCCCGATACGGTTGCTTCCGTATCCGCCAATCGGCATGTTCTCGTGAACGAACAGATCAAATAAACACCCCGAAATCGAGGTTCCGTCCATTGAGGGTCCGTTCGCCATATTGCACAATAAAGGCAACGACGATCATGGAGGGTTTGGGAAAATGGGGATTCCTTATACGCCGAAGTCGCGCGAGCACGACAACCGGCATTTGGTCAGCGTGGACGATTACGTTCATTATCGCAATATTCGGGCAGCGTCCACGCCGTTGACGCGTTCAAGGATCTGCACGGCGTGGAGAACGTCAGCCATCTCGACGACGAGGCGAATACGCTGTCGCGCGTCGTGGCGAAGTACCCGCCTCCGATTCCGGTGCCGCTGAGTCCCGGCGACGTACTGTTTTTCCACTCGCACCTGCTGCACCGTTCGTACCCGAACCGGACGGCAGATCGGTTCCGCCGCTCTTACGTATGCCACTACTGCAACGCCCGTTCCTGGATTCCTTGGGACCACGACGGCTACGAGGGCGAAACGGGCAACTACCGGCACATTCTGGCCCGCGGCCGCACGCACTTGCCCTACGCGGAGCCTGCCTTCGGCACGGAAGTGTTCTTGTCCGAGGGCGAGGAGGAAGGAGACAGCGTCCGCATGATGGGCATGGAGGACGGCATGATGATGCCGGTCGTTCAGAAGAAAGAGTAGGGAGGCGTTCTTCCCTCCTAAGCGTCCTTGCCCTGCATCCGGAACTCGGTCGGAGTCAGCCCGGTCAGCTTCTTGAACTGGTGGCTGAAATAGTGGATGCTCGTGAATCCGAGGCGCTCGGCCAGCGACTCGATTTTCTCGCCTTGAAGCAGCGCTCGCTTGGCCTGCTTGATCCGCTCGCCGATGACGTACTGCTTCGGGAGCAGGCCGATCTCTTCCTTGAACAGCTTGGAGAAATGAATCGGATGGTAGCCGCACGTCGCCGCCAGCTCGGCCACCGTCCAGTTTCTGCCCGGCTGCTCCTGCATCGCCGCGATGGCGGGCTCGATCTTGCTGCCGGCGGTAGACGCGGCGCGGACGTTCAGCAGCTGCCTGAAGACATGCGTCAAAGCCTGGGTCATGAGCCCCCTCAGGGCGGCTCCGTATCCCGGCTGCTCCAGCTCGTACTCCTTGACGATCCTCGTCATGATCGGTTCCAGCCCCGACACGGTAAAATGCGTCGGAAGCGCCGCGGGGCCGTACGGCGGAATGACGGGCGCCGGATGGACCGGCTGTCCGTCCGGTGCCTCCCGACCGGCATAACGGATCGACAGCCCCGGATGGACCGGAGCCGTCGATTCGTGCCGCCAATGGAAATGAATGCTGTAGTAGTCCGTCCGTTCCGCCGCGAACAGCTCGTGAGGACATTCCGGGCCGTAATGCACGCACTCCCCGTTTCTAACCTCGTACGTTTTTCCTCCGACGGACAGCTCCGCATAGCCGGATACGACGTAGAAGAGCTGGTTGTCGGGAATGACGCGCCTGCCCCACATCGAATCGGCGGACGTCGTCGCCCTGCTGGCGAAATTAACGGTAGGCATAAGCTCGTCAAGCGACCGGATCGTCATGACTCCTCCTGTAACATTCGTTGTCGTTTCCCCTCATCATAAAGAGGAAGAGCCGGCCCTGCAAGTCCCGCTTGATTTAAGGAGGGGCGGCTAATCCAGGCGCCCCTCCTCCTTGAAGCGTTCAAGCTGCTTCTTCTGCCAGCGGGGCAAGCGTTGAATTTCCTTTTCCAGACGTTCTCTGACATAACCGTACAGCTTCAGGTCGTGCTCGACCAAGCTTTCGATCAGGAGGATCGCTTCGGGATCGATTTCGGCGATCGACGGGCGGTTCGGCGTTGCGTTCACCCGGAACACCTCCGCGGATTTCCAGCCGTATCTGTTTTTCAACAAATACACCGATTCGTGGTACAGCTCGGAAACTCCGACGATCGGATAATGCGCATTCACTACCTTCAGCGTATTTTTCCACGAGACGGGAGGGCCGCCCAGCATATAGACGGATTGGTAATTGCGAAAGAACATGTCCATGATTCCGTCGGGCAGCTTGAAAAAATCCTTCATCGACAGCTGCAGCGCGAAAGGATAAAGCCAGTGGGCAGGTTGACGCGCGATGAAATAGTAGTAGGACAAGATGGCCTCTACGGGGTGCCGCATCAGCGTCGCATATTCATAAGGGCGGGCGGAATGGACGTGAAGGCCGAACCAATAATGGCCGAATACGCAATCCAGGCCGTGATCCGGCCGCGACAACATCGTTTCCCATTCCGGAAGTTCCCGCTCGGTGATTTGGCTCAGCCGCTCTCCGTATTCCCGATGTAATATTTGGTGGATGCTCGAGCCGGCTGTTTTCGGAATGTGGATAAAAAAGAGCAAGGGGGACGGCTTGGAAGAATCGGCTGTCATGTCAGCGGCACCCCGCGGTCACGGAGCAGCCGGACGACTCGGCTTGCGCTCTCCTCCGGCGTCTCCTTGTCCGTCTCGATGACCAGGGAGGGATGGTCCGGCTCGTCAAACCTGTCGCTGATCCCCGTGAACCGGGGGATTTGTCCGGCGATCGCCTTGCGATACAAGCCTTTCACGTCTCTCTCGATGCATCGATCGAGCGGGCATTTCACGTAGACTTCTTCATAGGAGGGCAGCTCTCTACGGCATTCCTCTCTCATTTCCCGATAGGGGGTGATCAGGGGGGCAAGAACGACGACTCCGTTGCGGGACAGGAGCCTGGTCATGTATATCGTTCGTCGGATGTGCTGCATCCTGTCTTGGTAAGTGAACCCCAGATCGGGGCTTAAAGCTTGCCGCAGCTCGTCACCGTCCAGCACGGCGTGCGCGATGTTGCGCTCCCGGAGCTGCCGCTCCACGATTCTGCTGATCGTCGATTTGCCCGATCCGGACAATCCGACGAACCAGACGATTGTTCCGTTTCCTAACGGCATGGCGCTCACCTCGTTGTAGCATATGCGGATGAGCGCCGAAGCGTATGGACAAACAGGCTTCTTAATTTACGCGGCGAGAGAGAGCCAAGGAGCGTTCCCTCGCGGGGCTTCCGCCCGGCGAGACACGGCCGACCGAAGCCGCCGCGAATGCAGCAGGCCGATCGCGGGGACCGGCTCGGAGTCGATCGCGGCGAACGACGCCAGCATCGTCTCGACGTCGCCGGCTTCGTATGCGGCCGCGATCGTCCGCGCATAGGCGGCCAGTCCGGGCTGATCGGCCGCAGTCCCGACTTCTCCGTTCTCCAGATCCTCCTGTACCCGCGGAAGATTCCTTCTTGCCCGATGCAGGGCGGCTTTCGCCGCTCCTTCCGTCACGCGCAACAGGTCTGCCGTCTCCGCGCTCGAATAGCCGAGCACGTCCCGAAGCAGGAATGCCGCTCTCTGCAGAGGCGGCAGATGCTCGGCCAGCGCGCGGAAGGCCGCCTCCATTTCCATGGCGCCGCAGGCCGCTTCCCCTTCGGGCGGACGCACGGTTTTCAGGATGCGCGACAGCTTGACGCCGCGGCGGGCCCGGTCGATCCACGCGTTCTTCGCGATCCGCAGCAAGTAGGCTTCCGGATTCGGATGCGTATCGAAGCGTGGACCGCCGAGCGCCTTGAGCCAGGCGTCTTGGGCCAGATCCTCCGCCTCCCAGACGGACTCGGTCAGGGACAGGCAATATTTTCGCAGCGCGGCGTGGAGAACGGCGACGTTCCGTACTGCCGTCGACGCCTCCGTCTCGCGCGCGCTTTCGGTGTGGTTTGCGTACATGGCATTCCCTCCTCTGTATGCCTAGGCGGAATTCGTCTTGCTACCGTAAACGAACGAAGCGCGCCAAAGGATACGCGCTAGCGCCGAAAAAATAGAACTTTCTTTTTTCCTTACAGTGTATTCGATTTTCGCCGCGGAGCAAAGACGAATTCGCCGGACCTCCCGTATCTTTCCGAAGCGTCCGTTCGTCTACGGGGTGAATTGCGATTCCCAATACGAACAGGAAAACGGAGGAACGAACAATGACGAATTATGTGCCGTACGTCGTAGAGCAGACGAACCGGGGGGAGAGATCGTACGACATCTATTCCCGCCTGCTGAAGGACCGCATCATCTTCTTGGGCTCGGCGATCGACGATCAGGTGGCCAACAGCGTCGTCGCCCAGCTGCTGTTCCTGGCGGCGGAGGACCCGGACAAAGAGATCAGCATGTACATCAACTCGCCGGGAGGCTCAATCTCGTCGGCGTTCGCCATGTACGATACGATGCGGTTCATCAAGCCGGAGGTCCATACGATCTGCATGGGAATGGCCGCGTCCGCGGGAGCCTTCCTGCTGCTGTCGGGCGCCCAGGGCAAACGGTTCGCGCTGCCGAACAGCGAGGTCATGATTCATCAGCCCAGCGGAGGAGCGCAGGGACAGGCCAGCGACATCGCGATCACCGCCAAAAGGATTTTGCGGACGAGGGATAAGCTGAACCGGATTTTCGCGGATCATACCGGCCAGCCGCTCGAGCGGATCGAGAGGGATGTGGAGCGGGATCATTACATGTCCGCCGAAGAGGCGCTGGAATACGGCATCATCGACCGTATCATCTCGACCGCCGATCTTCCCGGTTGACAGCTTCGCCCATCCATGTTAATGTTTAACCAATAAAACCGACCTATATAGTTGGTTTATTGGAAAAATCAAACATGGATGTCCACCGGATTTACCGGAGACCCCTGCTCCTGCCATGGAGAGGGGTCTTTTGTATTCCTCGGACCAGGAGGCTGAACGACTTGGAAGTTGCGGAACGAATCGGGGTGTCTGCGGACGCCAAAGCGTCGATCAAACTTTCGCCCGCCGACATCGCGAAGCTGGCGCTGCCGGCCGCGGCGCTCATTATTTCGCTGCTCGTGCACGCGTTCGTCCCAGACGTGCAGATCGTCGCGTCGGAGAGCGAGTACACGGTCATCCTCTTCATCGCCTTGGGGCTGTTCTCGGCATGGGCGATCGCCGGGCTCTACCGCCGGAAGCTGCTCGCGTCCTTGCTCTATTTCTCCAACATTATCACGCTCATTATCGGCCTGCTCGTCGTATGGGAATTGCTGACGCTGAAGTCGGGCGCGCTTCCGCTTCCTTATTTTCCGTCCCAGGTCAAAATACTGGATGCGGTAATCGGCGACCGCGAGAAGCTTCTCGTCTGCATTCTGTATTCCGTGCGGCTGCTCTTCATCGGCTACTTGATCGGGGCGGTCTTCGGTCTTGCGACGGGCGTGCTGATGGGCTGGTACAAGCATTTTCAGTACTGGATCAACCCGTTCCTCCGTTTTATCGGCCCGATTCCGGCCACCGCGTGGATTCCCGTCGTGCTCATCGTATTTCCGAGCAGCTTTACGGCCAGCATTTTCCTGATCGCGCTCGGGACGTGGTTTCCGGTAACGGTCATGACCTGGTCCGGCATCGCCGGCGTGAACAAGTCGTTCTTCGAGGTTGCGCGGACGCTCGGGGCGAGCGAACGGTATCTCGTGCTTCGCGTGGCGTTTCCCGCTGCGTTCCCGCTCATCTTCATCGGATTGTTCATGGGGCTCGGAACTTCGTTCGTGACCCTGATCGTCGCCGAAATGATCGGGGTGAAAGCCGGTCTCGGCTTCTATATCACCTGGGCTCAGGCCTGGGCGGAGTATTACAAGGTGTACGCGGCGCTCTTCATTATGGCGGTGCTGTTCTCGACGATCATTACGATTCTGTTCAAAATTCGCGACCGGGTGCTGATCTGGCAGAAGGGGTTGATCAAATGGTAAAAACGGCGGAAGGCGGACGGATCGCCATCAACGGCGTATCGCGCGTGTTCGAGGACCGGACGGACGGGGACCAGGCGGTGATCGCGCTGAGTAAAGTCGATCTGGACATCCGGGAAGGAGAGTTCGTCTCGCTGATCGGGCCGAGCGGCTGCGGCAAGTCGACTCTGCTGAGGTTGATCGCGGGCATCGACAAGCCGACTGGCGGGCAGTTGAAGCTGGACGGGGAGCCGATCGACGACGCGCATCCGAGCCGGGGGCTCGTCTTCCAGGACCCGACGCTGTTTCCTTGGAAGACGATCTGGAAGAACGTGGCGACGGGACTCGAAGCGCAAGGGGTGCTGAAGGAACGGAAGGGCGAGGTGGACAAATTCATCGAGCTGGTCGGGTTAAAAGGGTTCGAGAAGGCGTATCCGCATCAGTTGTCCGGGGGGATGGCGCAGAGGGCCGCATTGGCGCGGGCGCTCGTCAACCATCCGAAGGTGCTGCTGCTCGACGAGCCGCTCGGCGCGCTCGACGCCTTCACGCGGATGAATCTGCAGGATGAGCTGCTGCGCATCTGGCGGGAGAGGGGCACGACGATGGTGTTCGTCACCCACGATATCGACGAGGCGGTCTACCTGAGCGATCGCGTCGTCATCATGACGCCGCGGCCGGCCCGGATCAAGGAGACGATCCGCATCGATCTGCCGCGGCCCAGAGTGCGCTACAGCCCTTCGTTCTTCGAATATCGCTCGCGCATTCTGGAGTCGCTTCAGCTCGTGCCGGAGATCGGCCAGCCGGAGTATATCGTCTAGGAAGGAGGGAGGCGAACGATGAGAAGACGCAAACCTTGGCTGGGAGGAGCGGCGCTGCTGCTTGCTGCGCTTGCGCTGGGCGGGTGTGCGAGCGGGGGCGACCGCTTGCCGGCGGCCGGTTCGGACATCGGGACGCTGGAGCTCCGGTTCTCCACGGAGCCGGCGAAGCTGACCGGCAGCGGCAGCTCCACGCTGAGTCTGGACGTGAAGCAAGGTTCCGAGCCGGTGAAGGGCGCCTCGGTCGTCTTCGAGATTTGGCCGAAGGGAGAGCAGCAGCACGCTCAGCTATCCGCCAAGTCGGAGGAAGACGGCAAGTACTACGTCAGGGGGGAGTTCTCCCAGGCGGGCGATTATTATTTGCTGGCGCACGTCACGACGGCGGAGGGCTTGCATGATATGAAAACGTTCGAGTTCAGCGTGCATTCGTAGAAGAGAGGAGGGAGAGCGATGAGAAAGTTGTTCGCAATCGGAGCGGCGCTGCTGCTGGCCGGGATTGTCTGGGGAGCCGGAACCGCTGCGGCGGAGGGCGCCGTGGAGGAGACGACGGCTTCCTTCGCAAGCGGGTTTCCGGCTTGCCATGCGATGCCCGAGGACGATGGCAAGCCGATCAAGCTCGCATCGGTATCGGATGGAGGCTCGGCCGGGAGCGGAGAAGGGCCGGGAAGCCTGTCCTTGTCTGGCCTCGGCATCGCCGCGGGCGCGGCGGCGGTTGTCGGCTCTATTGCGCTATTCGCGGGATATTTAACCTTCCGAATCGGTCGCAGACGATTCCAGTAGAGGGAGGACTCGTTCGTGCAGCAGTTCCCAATTCAGCGCGCCGAGAACGCCGTCGGTGATGACTCCCCGGGAATCGACGAAGATCGTCGTCGGAATCGGCCGGATCTCGTACTTGGCTGCGACCGTACCGTCCGAATCGAGCGGAACCGGGAACGTGAATCCGTAGCTCTCCGCGAACTCGCGCGCCGCTTCCACGCTGTCGGTCGCGGTCAGATTGACGGCGAGGATGCTCAGCCGCTCTCCATACTGCTTGTGCAGCTTCGTGAACAAGGGAGCTTCGTCCCGGCAAGGTCCGCACCACGAAGCCCAGAAATTCAGCACGACGGGCTTGCCTCTCAACGCATCGAGAGAGTAGGTGCCGCCGTCCAATCCGGTCAGCGAGAAGGAGGGGGCGAGATAGCCGATCTCCGCCTTCTCGGGAAGAGCCGCTGCTTCGCCTTCGTTGCTGCCGTTGCCGGACAGCCCGGACGCCTGCCGCTCCGGTTGTCCGCGATCGGAGAACGATTGCTGGAACAGAATGATTCCGCATAACAAGGCGGCCGCCGTCACGATTATCCAATTGCGCCATTTGCTCATTCGCGATTCCTGCTTTCTTCTTCAAGGTTAATTCAAACAATTCCAATTGGTTTTAATTAAATTAACTAGTTGATTTCCGATTTGTCAATAGTTGAGAGTAAAATAAAAATTTGGAATGAGGATTGACAACGGCAAACATTCGGAGTTATCATAATCTTATAATTCCGGTAATGTTACCATGAATTAATGGAATTAGCCTGAAGAAGTTGACCAGACCGCTGGAGACTGGCTTTCCCTCGGGAAGCGCGGTCTCTTTTTTGATTCAATACGGGAGGAACGAAGATGAGCGAGCAACAGGCATCCAAAGAAGGCAACGGTTCGAAGAAATGGCGTTTCGATACGCTGCAGGTGCATGCCGGCCAGCAGCCCGATCCGGTTACCGGAGCGCGGGCGGTGCCGATCTATCAGACGGCCTCGTACGTGTTCAAGAATACGGAGCATGCGCGCTCGGTCATCAACTTCGAGGAATTCGGCCACACCTACACCCGCGTCGGCAATCCGACGAGCGACGCACTGGAGCAGCGGATCGCCGCGCTCGAAGGCGGCGTCGGGGCGCTGGCGGTGGCGTCGGGGTCAGCCGCGGTGACTTACGCGATCTTCAATTTGGCGGGCTCCGGAGACGAGATCGTCTCGGCGAGCGCGCTGTACGGCGGCACGTACAATCTGTTCGACGTCACTCTGCCGAAGCTGGGCATCACAACGAGGTTCGTCGATTCGGACGATCCGGACAACTTCAGGCGCGCCATCACGGAAAGGACGAAGGCGCTGTTCCTTGAATCGATCGGCAACCCCGGGCTGAACATTCCGGATATCGAACGTATAGCCGACATTGCGCACGAGAACGGCATCCCTCTCATTGTTGACAACACGTTCGGCACTCCATACCTGATTCGACCGATCGAATACGGGGCGGACATCGTCGTGCATTCCGCGACGAAGTTCATCGGCGGGCACGGCAACTCGATCGGCGGGCTGATCGTCGACGCGGGCCGATTCGATTGGACGAACGGCAAGTTCCCCGGATTTACCGAGCCGGACAAGAGCTACAACGGCCTCGTCTACGTGGAGAAGTTCGCGGAACTGGCCTTCATCACCAAGGTTCGGGTGCAGTATTTGCGGGACATCGGCGCTTCAATCAGTCCGTTCAACAGCTTCCTGCTCCTGCAAGGGCTGGAGACGCTCTCGCTCAGGGTGGAGAAGCATCTGGCCAATACGCTGCGAGTCGTCGATTATTTGAGCCGGCATCCCGACGTGGCCTGGGTGAATTATCCGACGCTGGAGGGCAACCCGTATCGGGCGCTGGCGGCAAAATATTTTCCGAAAGGGCCGGGCTCCATTTTCTCGTTCGGTCTGAAGGGCGACCCGGAGACGGCGAACCGGTTCATCGACGGACTGGAGCTGTTCTCCCATCTGGCGAACGTGGCGGACGCCAAGTCGCTCGTGATCCATCCGGGCAGCACGACGCATGCGCAGCTTACGCCGGAGGCGCAGCTCGCGGCCGGGGTGAGGCCGGATCTGATCCGTCTGTCCATCGGCATCGAGGATGCCCAGGATCTGATCGACGATCTAGAGCAGGCGATTCGCCGGGCTGTCGCGGCAGCCGAGCCCAGCGGCGTCTAAATGGAAGGCCCGCGGTTCGGAAGGAGGGAGCGCAAGAGGCGACTGGAGAGTCGCAGCGGGAAGATAGGAATCATTCATTCGGGAGGATGGAGAACAGGAATGAAGAACAATTTGGCCAAGAGCAAGTGGATATTGTCCGCTGTCGCGGTCACGATGGCGATCGCCGTCTTGAACGGATGCGGCAAAAACGACAATGAGTCGAGTCCGGCGGCGGCATCCCCGTCTTCGTCGAATGCGGGTTCTGGAGACAAGTCCTTGAAGAAGGTGACGTTCGCCTATGCCGGGGGTACGTGCGAAGCGCCGATCTATACGGCGATCGAGAAAGGCTTTTTCAAGGAAGAGGGGCTCGACGTCGAATTGGTGCAGATGGACTTCGAGACGCTGAAGTCCGGCATCTCTTCCGGCAAAGTAGACGGAACGGTCGGCAACTTCGCCTGGTTCAAGCCGATCGAGCAAGGGCTGGACGTCAAGGTGACGGGCGGCCTTCACGCGGGATGCATCCAGTTGGTCGCGCCTAAAGGCAAAGGAATCTCGACCTTGCAAGACTTGAAGGGCAAGAAGATCGGCGTAGACGTTATCGGCGGCGGACCGCAAATTACGCTGTCGATCGCGCTGAAGCAAAATGGAATCGAGCCGACCGACGTCGACTGGAGGGCGTATCCTTCCCAGCAGCTGTCGACGGCCGCCGACAAGGGCGATATCGACGCGTTCATCGTATGGGACCCTGCCGCGCAGCAAGCGCTCGACACGGGCAACTTCGTCCGGCTGCTCAGCAATGGGCATGACGAGCCGTTCAAATCCGGCTATTGCTGCTACTCCGTCGTAAGCGGAGCCGTCACGAAGAAAGATCCGGACAAGGCGGCCGCGATCACGCGCGCGCTGTTGAAATCGGCGGAATGGGTCGGCAACAACGCGGCCGAGACGGCTCAGATCGAGACGGACAAGAAGTACGTGCCGGCCGATGCGGCGACGAACGAGAAGCTGCTCAAGTCCTACCATTGGAAGCCGGGCGTGATCAACGCCAAGAAGAACGCGGAGTTCTTCATCAGAGAACAGAAGGCGCAAGGCATTCTCGACGCTTCCACGGACGAGAAGGAACTGCTGGACCGCTTGTTCTTCGAAGCGATTCCGGACTATAACGGCAATTAATACATTTCGGCAATACGGACTGAAGCGCCGGACCCTGAACGGGTCCCGGCCCTTCAGTCGTTTCCATATGAACGGAGGGACGATGATGATTGCGGTCATTAAACCGATTGCGTACGAGAACGCTTCGCCCGAAGCGCGCGCCGAATACGAACGCCAATACCGGATCAACGGTACGGTGACGAACGCGAAGAAGACGCTGCTGCACCATCTGCCTTCGTACCATGCATACGAGGAGTGGCACAGACTGCGCGAGGCATTGCTTCAATTTATTAGCCATAGGGCGTTTATCGTGTTCTGCTACGCGATTTCCCTGGAAGGGGACAGCTTGCTGAACTCGACGTACTTCCGCAAGTCGCTCACCGATCGGGGAGAGAACCCCGACGAGCTTCTGCTGGACGACGAGGAATTGGCGCTGGAGCAATACGGAAGGTATTTGGCGAGCAAGCCGAACGCCGTGCCGAACGCGCTGTTCTCCCACTTGGGCCAGTATTACACGCCGGAGCAGATCGTCGCCCTGACCGCGTTCGGCGGGCAGATGATCGCGAAGAACGTATTCAATAGCGCGCTTCGCATCGAACTGGACGAATATTTGCTGCATTTTACGACTTAGGGCGTGTATGCAAACCCGCTCAGAGGCATCTATCACCGCCTTTTCGCCCCCTGCTTCGTCACTTTTGCTTGACGTACCCCGGTACGCCTTCACAAAAGTTCCTTGCATGGAACGAAAATTCGGCAAAATCTGCGATCCTCGGAGTATGCATACACGCCCTAGAGGAGGCTGAATTTCATGGGAATTCGACTGAGCATACTGGACCAAACTTTGATTAATAAAGGAGAAGATCCGACGGAGGCGTTCGAGCATACGGTAGAGCTGGCGAGGAGGGCGGAAGCGTGGGGGTACTACAGATTCTGGGTATCGGAGCATCACGATTCCGACCTGGTGGCGGGCTCTTCGCCCGAAGTGCTGATCGCGCATCTGCTGGCCAAGACGGAGCGCATCCGCGTCGGTTCCGGCGGCGTCATGCTGCAGCACTACAGCCCGTACAAGGTGGCGGAAAACTTTAACGTGCTGGCGTCGCTGAACCCCGGACGGGTCGATCTGGGCATCGGCCGCGCGCCGGGCGGACTGCCGCACTCGATCCGCGCTCTGCAGGCGGGCAAGGTCGATCAGGCGACGCTTGCCGAGAAGATCGCGGAAGTGCTTGCTTATACGCGGGACCGGCTGCCTCCGGAGCATCCGTTTGCCGGGCTCAAGGCCAGCCCCGTGCCTCGGGTGCCCGCGGAAGTGCTGCTTCTCGGGGCGAGCGCATCCAGTGCGGCGACCGCCGCGGAGCTGGGACTGCCTTACGTGTACGCGCTGTTCATCAACAACGACGAAGAGGAAGCGGTACGGGCATTCGAGGCTTATCGCTCCGGGTTCCGTTCGGCAGAGGGGAGGGCTCCGGAAGCTCTGCTGGCCGTTCCCGTCATCGTCGCCGACACCGATGAGGAAGCCGGCAGCATCGCGGAGCAATGCCGAATCGTCAAGATTCACTTGAAGAGCGGGCGAACGATCACGGTGGCGACGGTGGAGCATGCGGAGGAATACGGCAGGCAGGCGGAAGAAGAGTATACGATTGACGCGCGTCAGGCTTACGTCGTCCACGGCTCCAAGGAGACCGTGCGCGCGCGGCTGCTGGAGGCGGCGGCCAAATACGGCGTGAAGGAATTTATCGTCATCTCTACGATTCGCGACGCGGCGAAACGGCTGCGTTCCTACGAGCTGCTGAAGGAGGCGTTCGCCGAGTCGCCGGTTGCGGGGGAGACCGTTCAAATCCCGTGAGTCAATGTCAATGCGCGCCGGAGCCCTTCAAGTTTAAGACGACGACGCCCGCGACGATGAGGACGATGCCGAGCGCCGTCGTCAGGCTGGCCGTCTCCTTCCAGACGACGATGCCGATGACGGCGGTCAGGGCGGTGCCGACGCCGGACCAGATCGCGTAAGCGACGCCCAGCGGAATTTGCTGCAGGCTGAGCGACAGCGAGTAGAACGCCAGCGAGAACGCCGCGATCGTAGCGATGCTGGGGTAGAGCTTGGAGAAGCCTTCGGACGCCTTGAGCATCGAAGTGCCGAACAGCTCGCTGGCGATGGCGAGGGCAAGGAATAGGTAGGCTTTGGTCATTGGAGATTCTCCTCTCTGCCGTTCGCGATGCCGTAGATCAGCAGTTCGACCGTCCTCGCGAGCGTCTCGCCCAGCGGAAGATCGCCCTGCCGGGCGTCGGCGGCTTCGCGGTCCATTAATCGATAGATCGCGCCTACGTACGCGTTAATGAACAGATCGACGTCGAAGGGGCGCAGCGCGCCTTCTTCGATGCCTTGCCGGATAAGCTGGCGGATATTGTCCCAGCCCTCGTTCCTATACTCGTCGATCACGCGCCATTGCACGGGATAGGCGTTCTTAAGCTCGTTCAGAAGTCGGGTATCGCTGAAAGCGAAAGCTTGGGGCACGACGATTAGCGTCTCGTAGAGCTTGCGGACCAGCGGCATTGCCGCGTCGTTCAGTACCTGAGCCTCGCGTTCCTTCATGGCGGCAATGGACAGATCGGCGAGTTCTGCAATCAGCAGCTCTTTGGACGCGTAATGCTGATACAGCGTCTTCGTGCTGATTCCCAGGCGGTTCGCGAGTTCCCTGACCGAGAACTTTAAGCCTCTCTGTCGAACTTCTTGTATGGCCGCTTGGCGGATTCTGTCTCTCATGGCGTTCTCCCTTGCGAGCCGGACTGTGAGGCCCGAATCAACGCGGGCAAGAAAAACAACGGATAGAGCAGCAAATAAAGATTAGGCGTCCACCACATCCAATCGAAGTCGGACCGGATCGCCCAGAAGGCGATCGCCTGCAGTCCGGAGCAGAAAGTCAGGACGAGAGAGACGATGCACAGCGGACGCCACGCCGGGTTCTGGGCGCGCAAGTATCCCAGGCTCATCAGGCCGGTTGCGGAGATGAGCAGGTCCAGCGGCGCGAAGGAGACGTTCCATGCGGCTAGAATCTCGTTGTCGTAGTCTTTGTACCGATATTCCGGAGGAATGAGCTCCATCCAGATGACGAACCAGTAAAGGATAAAACCGATGTCGGTCAGCCACATCATCGTTTTGAGCGTACGGCTCATGTCCGGCCTCCATTGT
Organism: Cohnella sp.; assembly: GCF_041641335.1. Lineage (NCBI taxonomy): Bacteria > Bacillati > Bacillota > Bacilli > Caryophanales > Paenibacillaceae > Cohnella > Cohnella sp. The sequence goes on from NZ_JBEPYQ010000003.1 coordinate 82,741, forward strand.
CTCAAGATGAAGAAAACATGGAAAACATAATGACTTATTTGTTTTCCAAAGTATAAATCGAAGATGAACCAAGGTCAACGGAGCGGTCGTCGCAGGGCGGAGGCAGGGAAAAGCCTCCGGACCCCGGGACGTTTTCCCTTAGGCCCGAAGGCGGCGAAGAGGCGTTATTCCGATCTGGCGAAACGGTTCGGCGGCACCGGCAAGCCGATGTGCTCCCGAAGCGTGCTGCCCTCGTATTCCTCGCGGAACAGCCCGCGGCGTTGAAGCAGGGGGACGACGCGATCAACGAAGTCCTCCAGGCCGTCCGGCAGGACGGGCGACATCAGCATGAAGCCGTCCGCGGCGCCTTCCGTGAACCAACGCTCCAGCGTGTCGGCGATTTTCTCCGGCGTGCCGACGAAGCCGTCCCCGCTGAAGGAGCCGGTGAGCAGTGAATAGACTTGACGCAGCGTCGGATTCTCCCGGGCGATGACAAGCTGGTGCTTCTTGTAGTCGGACTTGCCCTCGTCGAGCTGTCCGAGTCCGAGCTCGTTCGCGCGGTGGTCGAGCGTATATCCGGTGAAGTCGACGCTCTTGAAGTAGTCCGAGAGAAAACCGATCCCCGTCTCCTCCGTAATCAGGGATTCGAGCCGCTTCTGCTTCTCGCGCGCTTCCTCCTCGGTCCGCCCGATAATCGGGGAGATGCCCTGCAGCACGTACACGTCGTCGGGATTCCGGCCCGCCTCGGCGACTTTGGCTTTATAGGAACGGTAGAAGCTTTGCGCATCCTCGATATTGTACTTGATAGAGAAGATGACTTCTCCGACCTTGGAGGAGAAATTCTGTCCGGATTCCGAATTGCCGGCCTGCACGAGCACAGGATGGCCTTGCGGGGAACGGCCGATGTTGAGCGGCCCCTCCACCGAGAAGAAACGGCCCTGATGTTGGATGCGGTGCAGCTTATCGCGGTCGAAGAAGCGTCCGCTCTCCTTGTCCTGGACGAAGGCGTCGTCCTCCCACGAGTCCCACAATCCCCGGACGACTTCCAGAAACTCCTCGGCTCGCTCGTAGCGGAACGAGTGGTCCAGATGCTCCTCGGCATTGAAGTTGCGGGCGGTATTGCCCGACAAGTCCCTTGTCGTGACGATGTTCCAGCCGACTCTCCCTTTGCTGATGTGATCCGTCGACATGAACAGGCGCGCCAGATTATAAGGCTCGATGTAAGAGGTGGAAGCCGTGGCGACGAGCCCGATCTTCGAGGAGGAGCCGGCCAGCGCGGAGATGAGCGTGATCGGCTCGAAGCGGTTCAAGATGTTCGGGTGGGACTGCTCGTTGATCGCGAGGCTGTCCGCCAGGAAGGCGATGTCGAACTTGCCGCGCTCCGCGGTCCGAACGAGGTCGCGGTAATAATCAATATCGTGGCTGGCGTCGACAGGCGCCTGCGGCAGACGCCACGAAGCGACGTGCATACCCGTGCCGACCAGATAGGCGGCTAGCTTGATTTGTCTTCTTTGGGTCATCCTCTCTCCACTCCGTTCAATTACAAGTATTTAAATGAGAATAGTATGAATAAAATGTAACATTTTAGGAAGGTACGGTCAATGGCCCGGTAGCGCGCTGCGAATTTCACTTGACGCTCTCGTTTTGCCGTGCCATAATGTACACGCGTACATTAATCGTTTTCAGACAGGAAGATGACTTTGACGAACCGCAAAGAAGTCGCTAAGCTGGCCGGAGTGTCCGAGGCGACCGTGTCCCGTGTGCTCAACGGAATCGGGCCGATGAAGGAGTCGACCCGGGAGCGGGTGCTTCAGGCGGCCAAGCAGTTGAACTACGAGTTGAACGCGGTGGCGTCGAGCTTCGCGAGAGGGCGAAGCGGCAACCTCGGCGTCGTGCTGCCCCATGTGCCGAAAGTTCATTTGTTCTCGACGTACTACTTTTCCGAGCTGCTTGGAGGCATCGGGGAAGCCGTTCACTCGCGCGGATACGGGCTGCTGCTGCTGTTCAGAGATCCGACCTCCGTATACGACTACGTCTCTCTGTATCGGACGCAGCGCGTGGACGCCTGCATCATCCTCGGCTCCAGCGCCGCCGAAGAGGAGAAGCAAGCCGTCCATCGGCTGGCGGACGAGCGGCTACCGTTCTGCGTCATGGACCAGAGATTCGACCATCCGCTGCTGAACATCGTAGCCGCGGACCACGAACAGGGGAGCTACGACGCGGTCAAGCATCTTATAGGCAAAGGATACAGGAGAATCGGTTTTCTCAACGGCGCTCCGCAGTATTCGAACAGCCGCGACAGAATGGCGGGATACCGGAGAGCGCTGCTGGAGGCCGGCATCGCCGAGGACGACAGGCTCGTCTACGAGGGCAATTACAGCCGGACGAGCGGCCGGAGGGCGGCAAGTCGGGTGCATCGCGATCTCGGCCGGCTCGACGCGATCTTCGTCGGCAACGACCGGATGGCCATCGGGTTGATGCAGGGACTTAGAGAGCTGGGCTGCAGCCTGCCGGACGATCTGAAGATCGTCGCCTACGACGATTCCGACGCGGCCAGCTTTACGGAGCCTCCGCTGACGACGGTGAGGGTTCCTTTTTACGAAATGGGCAGACTGGCGACGGACCGCCTGCTGACGCAGCTTGCGGACAAGGATAAGTCCGACGCTCCGGCGGCGCTCATTCGCGAGAAGCTGCCGACCGAGCTCGTCATCCGCAAATCGAGCGGCAACTAATTCAACGGGAGGAAGACGGATGAAGAAGGCATTGATCGTATGGGGAGGCTGGGACGGGCATCAGCCGAAGGAAGTGGCGGAGATTTTCCGCGGCCAGCTGGTGGAGGAAGGCTTCGAGGTGGAGGTGTCGGACACGCTGGAAGCTTTCGCTGACGGGGAGAAGCTGAAGGGGCTGGATCTGATCGTGCCGGTATGGACGATGGGGCGCATCTCCCAGGAAGGGGTGAACAACGTTTCCGCCGCCGTGCAGAGCGGAGTCGGATTGGCCGGCTGCCATGGCGGGATGTGCGACGCGTTCCGCGAAAACACGGACTGGCAGTTCATGACCGGGGGACAGTGGATCGCGCACCCGGGCAACGACGGCACGGAGTACACGGTGGAGATCAAGGCGGGCTCCAGTCCGCTGGTCGAAGGCATCGAAGATTTCACGGTGTCGACGGAGCAGTATTATCTTCACGTCGATCCGGCGAACGAAGTGCTTGCGACGACGCGTTTTCCGGTGGCGCCGGGGCCGCATTCGCCTAACAAAGCCGTCGATATGCCGGTCGTCTGGACGAAGCGCTGGGGACACGGGCGCGTGTATTACAATTCGCTCGGACATCAGGCGAACATCATGGGAATTCCGGTCGTCAAGGAGCTGATGCGCCGGGGCTTCAATTGGTGCGCGGAGGGCAAAGCCCTCGCCCCGGCGGACGAATCGGCTCAGGCATACACGGGCATGCAGGACAACCAACTTTAATTCCGGGAAAAGAGGAAACCTCGTGGAGAAAATCAAAGTCGGCATTATCGGCACCGGGAACATCAGCGGCATTTATTTTCAGAACGGCAAGAGGTTCGAGTCGATGGAAGTCGTCGCTTGCGCCGACCTGGACGTGGAGAGGGCCAAGGCGAGGGCTGCGGAATTCGGCGTCCGCGGCTGTTCGGTCGAGGAATTGCTGGCCGATCCCGACATTCAGATGGTCATCAATCTGACGATTCCGCTCGCGCATGCTTCGGTCTGCTTGCAGGCGCTGGAGGCGGGCAAGCACGTCTACGTGGAGAAGCCGCTGGCGGCAACCCGCGAGGAAGGGCAACAGGTGCTGGAGCTGGCCCGGCGCAAGGGGCTGCTCGTGGGCAGCGCGCCGGATACGTTCCTCGGGGGCGGCATTCAGACCGCGATCAAGCTGATCCGGGACGGGTGGATCGGCACTCCGATCGGCGCGACCGCGTTTATGACGAGCGGCGGCCACGAGAGCTGGCATCCCGCGCCTGAATTTTATTATCAAAAGGGCGGCGGACCGATGTTCGACATGGGACCGTACTATTTGACCGCCTTGATCGCGATGCTGGGACCGATCTCGCGGGTGACCGGTTCGGCCCGCATCTCGTACCCGGAGAGAACGATTACGAGCCAGCCGAAGTTCGGGCAGAAGGTGCAGGTCGAAGTGCCGACGCATGTCGCCGGCATTATGGACTTCGCTTCGGGGCCGATCGGCACGCTGCTGACGAGCTTCGATACGAAGGGCGGCTCCACGCTGCCGCGCATCGAGGTTTACGGAAGCGGCGGTACGCTGCTCGTGCCGGACCCGAACGATTTCGGGGGTACGGTCAGCATCTGGCGCGCGGGCTCGAAGGAATGGTCGGACATCCCGCTTACGCACGGCAAAGCCGTGAACGCGCGGGGCGTAGGCGCCGCGGATATGGCCCGCGCGATCCAGTCGGGACGCAAGCACCGCGCGAGCGGCGAGCTGGCCTTCCACGTGCTGGAGGCGATGCACGGGTTCCACGACGCGTCCGAGCAAGGCGCGCACTACATCATGAAGAGCTCGTGCGATACTCCGGCTCCGCTGTCGCTCGGATTGGCCGATTTCGAATTGGACTGATCCGTTCGGGCCGCGGATGTGGTACAATCGATGCGGAATGAGAGAGGCGGCGAATTCGGCCGCCTCGCTTGCGCATCATGTCGCCTTGGCGTGAGAACGGAGACGAGACATCACCAGATGGACAGGAAATGGAAGTATTATGCCGGGCTCGTTGCGGTATCCGTGATATGGGGAGCGAATTTCGGCGTTTCACGGAGCGCGATGGAGACGTTCGATCCGGCGCTTTTTGCCTTTTTGCGGTTCGGATTGGCCGTTCCGTGTTTTTTTCTGCTGTTGAAATGGAAGGAAGGCAGCATCGGCCTGCCGTGGAAAGCCGTGCTTCAGCTTGCGGGGATCGGGCTGGTCGGGGTGACCGGCTTGGAGATCGCGGTTATGTATTCGATCAAATACACGACGCTGGCGAACGCGTCCTTGCTGAACGTGGCTCCGTGGCCGATCTTCGCCGCCTTGTTCGCGCCTTTGTTCGTGAAGGAGAGCTTTACCCGACGTTTGGCGGTCGGAGGGGCGGCCGCGATCGTCGGCGTTACCTTCATCATTCTGGGCGGCAAGGAAGGCTTCGACTTGTCTTCCGACCATATGATCGGCAATTTGCTTGCGTTCGGAGTCAGCGTGGTCGGCGCGCTGTTTAACTTGAGCTGCATGTCGCTGATGAAGCGTTACTCTTCCTTGCGCGTAAGCGCCTGGTTTATTCTGTTCGGCAGCTTGTTCATGATCCCGTTTACGCTGGGCGGCTGGGGCAAGGTGGATTGGAGCGGTCTGGGAGCGGGACATTACGCGGCGATCGCTTATAACGTGATCGTCTGCACGGTCGTCGCGTTCGTTGTCTGGAACGCCAGCATGTTCAAGATCGGCGCGGCTCGCGCCAACTTCTTCCGCTACGTCGTGCCCGCGGCGGCCGTCATTGCCGGGCTGCTCTTCTTCGACGAGTCGATCTCGGGCTGGCAGATCGTCGGAGCCGTCTGCATGGCGGCGGGGCTCGTCTGGATCAGCATGGAGAAGAGGCGCGAACCCGCCCCCGTTCTGACCCGCATGGAAACGAGAGAAGGAGTTGTCCCTTGACGGGGCAACTCCTTCTTTGTCATTTCGCTTCGGTTCCGATTACGGTTACGGATAAGGGATCGACGTATTCTCCTTCTTTAAGCGTCGAGTAATGTAGATGGGGACCGGTGGATTCCCCGGTGCTGCCCATCTGTCCGATCAAATCGCCGGACTTCACTTCGTCTCCGGCTTCGACCGCGAGCTTGTCCAGGTGCCGGTATTCGGTGACCCACGCTTCGCCGTGCTCGATCTTCACCGTCAAGCCTTTGGCAGAGTCGTATTCGGACTGCACGACTGTGCCCGCGCCGGCCGCGAAAATATCCGATCCGGCTTTGCCGGCGATATCGATGCCGTCGTGCAGCGATTTTTCGGATGTGGTCGGATGGATGCGGTAGCCGTAGCGCGAGCTGATTTTCGCGTCTTCCGGCATCGTGAGCCGCAATTGAATTTCCTTTGCGCTATCGTGGTTCGTTTCAACGGCTTGAGCGGGCTGCGGCTCGCCCTTGTCCGCCGCGAGAGCGGACGGCAGCAGTAAAGCTCCGGCCAGAATGAAGACGGCGGCCCCGGTATATAAGGCTTTCTTTCGAGCTGGTTTGTAGTCTCGGATCATCACGATTCTCCTTGCGATCAGTTTTTTGCTTCCGAAGAAACCGACTCCCGATAACGCGACTTTCCGCGCGGCTCCGATTTCCAGCAGCTTGATCATGCAGGACGCATAGGTTTCCTTGGAGGCAATGGCATTCAGCACGTTCGCGTCGCAGGCGCTTTCCTGATCGATGCGCATTCTCCTCAGCCCGTACCACGCCAGCGGATTAAACCAATGCGCGGAGACGAGCGAATACGCCAGCAAGTTGACCCAAATATCCTTTCTCCGGTAATGGGCCAGCTCATGTCTGAAGATGCATTCCCATTCGGCTTCGGCCAGACGTCCGGCCAAATCCCGCGGAATCAGCACGACCGGGGAGAAAATGCCGAACAGTGCCGGTCCGGACACGAGACGGGTCAAGCGAAGCTGAACGCCGGGGCGGATGCCGCTGTCCGCGCGGATTCGCGCGAACATTTTTTCCAGCTCGCGGGGGACGGTCAGGCCGGGCTCTCGCCGTAGCGCCCGGGACATGGCAAGATGTCCGGCGAGCGGAAACAGCAGCGCCAGAGCGATGCCGGATAGCCACACGGCCGCAGCGATTCGAAGAAGAAGGTTGTCCGGAGCCCTATTGGAGCTCGCGGGTTGTGAAGCTGCCTCTTCTCCTTCGAATACGGCTACGCCGCTTGTCCCCTCTGAAGCTTCCGCTGCTGCGGCGGCCGAGAGGTTTTCGGCGCGAGATTGAATCGCGTCGAAGACCGGCAAGCGCGTTTCCAGCGTATCGGGCACGGGCAGCCATCTCAGTTGGTTTCCTACGTCTCCGGGCAGCAGCGGGATCAGCAGCTTCGCGAGCAGCAGGAACCACAGGGCGTACTTCCAGCCTGGGGACAGCGTCCTGCGCCACAGTCGCAGCGCCGCCGCGAGCAACAGCGCGAGGACGGCGGCTTCCGCCGAGCCGACGAGCGCTTGCCCGAATATTCGGATCGCAAGCTCCATCGTCATTTCTCCTTTTCCCGGAGCAGGTCTTTCAACTCCTTGATATCGTCGGGAGAGAGCTTGCCGGATTCCAGGAAGTGCACCATCATCGGTTTAAGCGCGCCTCCGTAAATTCGGTCGAGGAAGGAGCGGCTTGCTTCGCGAACGCATTCCTCTTCGTTGACGAGCGGGAAGTAAGCGTACTCCCGCCCGTCCTTGCGGAAGCCGAGAGCTCCCTTCTGAACAAGTCTGCCGATGAGCGTCTTCACCGTCTTCGGCTTCCACGATTTCGTCCCGCTTAAGCGGGAAATGATGTCGGCGGCCGTTAATGGCGACGTTTGCCATGCGATTCGCATAATATCCCATTCCGCGTCCGAAATGGGTGGGGATTCGGGCATGTCGGTTCCTCCGTTCGTTCATCGCCGGCGATGAATACGCCAAAGATTACAACTGTAGTCTACAAGGGTAGATTACAGTTGTAATCGATTTGTGTCAAGCTGTCCGCGTCGGAAAATTTACGGCGTAGGGGCGGAGCGGGCCGGGGATGCCGCTTTGAAGCGATGGTAGCGGAGTAGGATATCCTGGTGGAGGGCGTGATCTTCGGGGATTCCCATATGCTTGCGGATGACGTGTCCGACGCCTCTCTGGCGAATGGAAGTTTGCAGAATGACCGCCTCGAGATCCCCGTCATCGTCGTACAGCAGCGCAGAGGCCATGGCGGATGCGAGATGCGGAACCGGAATACCGTTGTCGAAGGCTTGCAGCGCCGGACGCACCAGCCTTTCGTTGCTGGAAAGCTTGCGAAGCGGAGAACGTCCGACGCGGGCGATCTTGTCGACGATGGCGGCGTTCTCGAATCTGCGCAGCGTGCCGCGTACGTATTGGCTGTGTTCAGCCTGGCTGAAGCCGTGTTTGGAGACGAGCAGCCGGGACGTCTCCTCCAGCGTCCGCTCGACGCTTCGCCGCAGCTCCGGGTCGCGCATCGATTCCTGGATTGTCCGGTAGCCTTGCCGGTATCCGTAATAAGCGGCGACGGAATGCCCTGTATTGACGGTAAACAGCTTTCTCTCGACGTACGGCTCGAGCGAGTCGACGTATTGGGCGCCTTCGATGACGGGGAAGAGATCGAGCGAAGGGACGCGCTCGATAATCCATTCGCAGTAGGGCTCGACTTTGACGGCGAGCGGGTCGGCGTGCTGCTGCGGAGGGACGATGCGGTCTACGGCCGCGTTCGGGCAGACGAGCATGCTGTCCGCGAGCGGCTTCCATTCCGGCGCCAGATGGCGCATGATCCATTTGCGCAGCAAGGCGCTTCCGTTCATCGCGTTCTCGCATGCGATCACAAGCAAGGGGCGGGGCCTCTCTGCCAGGCGCGCTTCGATTCCCCGGGCAATCGGCTCCGCGATCTCGGGAAGCGCGGACGCCCCGACCGCCGTCGTAATCACATCCGCTTCCGCGACCCGTCTGATGACGGCATCCCGGTCTTTGAGGCTGACGGCGGTCACGTCGCTTACAAGAGTGCTGCGCTCCGGCTCTCCGGCGTAGGTGACGGTGTACTGCTCCTTTAGCTGCAGGGCTTTGACCTGGCCGGCGTTGCGGGCGGCGAAGCACACTTCATAGCCCGAACGGGACAGCATCAGTCCGATAAATCCTCTTCCGATATTTCCTGCTCCGAACTGTACGGCTTTCATAATCCGTTCCTCCTCTTCGCGTGATGAATGTTGCTCTTCCGTGTATGCTCGATCGTTCGTTAGAAAAGACCGCTTGGATTTTCGTTGGGAGCTATCGCCATTAATTTTCTGATTAATCAGAAAATTAATGGCGCAGAAGGGGCGATGGTGGTGCTGCTTCGTGTTCGTTGCAGTTTTCAGCCCCGTGCGGCGCGACCGCAGCGAACCTCAACCTCGTGCAGCGCGACGAGGGCAAATACAGCGACCTGAGGCAGCGAGCTTCAATCCCGCGCAACGCGACGAGGCCAAAAAAAGTGCCTCGGATCAGCGAACCTCAACCCCGCGAGTCGCGACGAAGGCCAAAAGAATGCCCTGAAGCAGCGAACCTCAACTCCGCGCAACGCGACGAAGGCCAAAAAAGTGCCTCAAAGCAGCAAGCCTCACCCCCGCGCGGTATCAAGCCTCGACTTAGCGATAGCGGGCTCGAACCCTCGCGCATGCCACACCCCCGACTGGCGTCGTCGATCTCAAGACGCTTCCGAACGGCCGGCTAGATGGCGGAAGTCCAGCTCCGCAAGCGAGCTGGCCCGGTAAGGAGATTTCGGGAAGCCCAGCGTTTCGGTCAGCACATTCGGAACGACGACGCACACCGTTCCTGCGGCGATCGCAGCTTTGGCTCCGTTGGGGGAATCTTCCACCGAGATCGTCTCTTCGCCGCGAACACCGAGGATGCTCATCGCTTGCAAGTACAGCTCGGGATTGGGCTTCACTTTGCTAACGTGATCGGAAGTGCGAATGCACTCGAAATAGTCGGTCAGCTTCAGGCGATCCAGATGAGTGCGAACCCAATGCTCGGAGGAGCTCGAAGCGAGGCCGATTTTAATTCCGAGCGCTCTGGCCGACTCCAGATAGCCGAGAACTCCCGGACGCACCGTTTCCTGCTCCATTAGTTCGGCGTGCTTGTCGTGAACGGACCGGCGGAAAGCCGCCTTGTCGATCGGCAGGCCAAGGTCGGTCATGAGATATTCATAGGGATTAAAAGCGTGCAAGCTCGTGCCGATGCATTGCGAATATTGCTCCAGCGTCAGCTCGACGCCGTGGGAGCGGTACGCTTCGCGGAACGCCCGGTACCAGGCGGTCTCCGTATCGATGATTGTTCCGTCGAAGTCGAAAATAATGGCTTTGATCATGAACAGTCTCCTTTCGCGCTTTCCGCGCCCGATAGAATGTTCCGGATGGTCCATCCGGAAAGAGAAAACGGCAAAAAGGGCCCCTTTCTCAGGGCCCGGCTTCCGAAAGAAACTGAAGAAGCAAAATATAGACCCATCTTCCGCAGACGAGGTTAGCTGACGGACTCGGGAAGATGGTCTCCCTACGTTCATATGCGAACGATTCGCCCCAAAAGTGGTTCCCCCGCTTTTCGACGACGAGCGCCGAAAACTAAGCGTGTTATAACTGTAACTCAAAGTCAATTTAATGTCAAGTTATATTACATTATATTTGAATAAGGGGTTTAATGTAACTTTATATTACATTAATATGCCGCGTTAATGGTTTGAACGAGCTAACCCCGGGGGGAGGAGGGCAATGTTGTCAGGTTAAAATTTGTCGCCCCCGGTCCTGGCGAATAGGTTGAGCCTTGACGGGACCGAGACTGCGAGGCCAAGGCCAAAAAAGTGCCTCGGCGCTGTCCAAGCCGCGCGGCCAAGGCCAAAAAAGTGCCTCGGCGCTGTCCAAGCCGCGCGGCCAAGGCCAAAAAAGTGCCTCGGCGCTGCCCAAGCCGCGCGGCCAAGGCCAAAAAAGTGCCTCGGCGCTGTCCAAGCCGCGCGGCCAAGGCCAAAAAAGTGCCTCGGTGCTGTCCAAGCCGCGCGGCCAAGGCCAAAAAAGTGCCTCGGTGCTGTCCAAGCCGAGCATAGTACGCTGACAACATTGAGCTAACCCCTCCTCTCCTCGCCCGCTCCGACCGGAACCTTACGAAGCACCCTGCGGTATTCCGAAGGAGAGAGGCCGCTCCACAAGCGGAACTTCTTGGAGAAATAAAGCGCATCGCCGTAACCGACGGACGAAGCGACCTGCTCGATCGTCATGTCCGAGGCAAGCAGCAGCTCGGCCCGCTGCATGCGCATCTGCAGCAGATACTGCATCGGCGACATGCCGGTCGACTGTTTGAACAGCTTGCACAGGTGGGTGCGATGGTAGCCGAGCATTGCCGACATGCCCGAGACGGAGATTGGTTGGGCATATTGCAGCGTCAAATACTGCAAAGCCTGCTTCACGACGTGATCCGAATCCGTCGTCGCTGCGCCGCCTGCGGAGACAGAGAACCGCTTCTTGGCGCGGGCGGCACCGAGCTGGTGCAGCAGGAGGCGAAGCCAGCCTTCGGCTTCCAGGTTGGACAGTTCCGCGCCGAGCGAAGCCTCGAAGCAGCGGCGGAGCTGCTCATAGGCGTTGCGGAGATGCGGATTCAGGCTGCCGGAGACGACGGGGGATTCGGGAGTAACGCCGATTGCGTCCATGGCCGCGGCCGCGCCGGGGCCGTTGAAGGCGAACCAGGCGTACCGCCAAGGCGCGTGCTCGTCGGCCTGGTACGAGAACAGCTCCCCCGGAAAGATGGCGAAAGAGTCCCCCGCGCCGCAGCGGTATCCGATTCCGCCGATTGTAAAATCCCCGTGCCCGGACAGAACGGTGTGGATCAAATAGTAGTCGTGAACGGCGGGTCCCATTTTGTGCAGTGGGACCGGCTGGCCTTCCCCGCTGAAGAGAACGGCCAACTCGCCGCCGGAGGGGGAGGGGTTCATGCCGAGGACGTACTCGTCGTGATCCGGATTCATCGCGTCCACCTGCCTGTTTCCTTTTCTCCCACTATAGCAAACAAACGACAAATGTCCATATAAATGCGCGATGCCTCCATACTCTTATGAGTGCGCTTGCTTTACATTGAGAGTAGCCAATCATTTTAATCAGCCGGAGGTTATGAACTTGTCCAAAATTACTTTTATCGGCGCGGGAAGTACGGTTTTCGCCAAAAACGTGCTCGGGGACGTTATGCACACGCCTGCGCTGCAAGGCTTCGAGATCGCTCTGTTCGACATCGATCCGGTTCGTCTGAAGGATTCCGAAAACATTCTCAATAACATCAAAAAGACATCCGGAAGCAGCTGCGTCATTAAGTCCTACAGCGACCGCAAAGAGGCGCTTCGCGGAGCGAAATACGTCGTTAATGCGATTCAGGTAGGCGGTTACGACCCTTGTACGATCACGGATTTCGAGGTTCCGAAAAAATACGGACTGCGCCAGACGATCGCCGACACGGTCGGCATCGGGGGCATTTTCCGCAACTTGCGCACGATCCCGGTCATGCTCGACTTCGCCAAGGACATCCGCGAGGTTTGTCCGGACGCTCTATTCCTGAACTATACGAACCCGATGGCCGTGCTGACGAACGTGATGAACACGTACGGCGGCGTCAACACGGTCGGTCTGTGCCACAGCGTTCAAGTGTGCGTGCGCGACCTGTTCGACAACCTGGGCATGGACGCGACGGGCGTCAAGTCGAAGATCGCCGGCATCAACCACATGGCCTGGCTGCTGGAAGTGTCCAAGGACGGCGTCGACCTGTACCCGGAGATCAAGCGCCGCGCGGCAGAGAAACAGAAGGAAAAGCACCACGACATGGTCCGTCTGGAGCTGATGCTGAAGTTCGGCTACTATATCACGGAATCGTCCGAGCACAACGCCGAGTATCACCCGTACTTCATCAAGCGCAATTACCCGGAACTGATCGAACGCTTCAACATTCCGTTGGACGAGTATCCGCGCCGCTGCGTCGAGCAGATCAAAAACTGGGAGAAAATGCGCGAGGAGCTCGTCGGCGACGCGAACCTCCAACACGAGCGCTCCCACGAATACGCCTCCTACATTTTCGAGGCGATCGAGACGAACGCGCCGTTCAAGATCGGCGGCAACGTCATGAACACCGGCGGCCTGATCGCCAACCTGCCGCGCGAAGCTTGCGTCGAAGTTCCGTGCCTCGTCGACCGCTCCGGCATCAACCCGACGTACGTCGGCAACCTGCCGCCGCAGCTCGCCGCGCTTAACCGGACGAACATCAACACGCAGCTGCTGACGATCGAAGCCGCGATTACGGGCAAGAGAGAGCACATTTACCATGCGGCTATGCTGGACCCGCACACTTCCGCGGAGCTGTCGCTGGACGACATCGTTTCCTTGTGCGACGACCTGATCGAAGCGCATGGGGATTGGCTGCCGAAGTTCTCTGTGGTATAGTACGTAGGTAACTTCATAACCGAAGAAGAAAATCCGGAACGCCCCGTAACGGCGGGCCGGGAGAGGTTCGCGAACTCCCTCTATAAAAAACTAAGGAAAACGAACGCCAGATTGCCGGCCTAGCAAGGCTGTCCCTCGAGCGGAGCGTTCCGGATGATCTGATCGCCCCGAATCGGCCGATCCTCGTCCGGAGCGCCCTGCGACCGCGATGCGGGATAGCCTTCGGCCGTTGATGGAGCGCCGTTTTTTTCATGTTTATTTAGCGGAACAGTTAACCAGCGAATTCTCTTTCTTCACACAAGGAAGGGGATTTTTTTATGCGCAAGCCGGAAGAAATGCAAGACCTTACGCTGCTCGGCAATCAAGGAACCAAGTATGCGTTCGAGTACGATCCGGGCATTCTGGAGTCGTTCGATAACAAGCACCCGGGCAGGGACTATTTCGTCAAGTTCAACTGTCCCGAATTTACCAGCCTGTGCCCGATCACGGGCCAGCCCGATTTCGCGACGTTGTACATCTCGTACATTCCCGACCAGAAAATGGTGGAGAGCAAGTCGCTGAAGCTGTATTTGTTCAGTTTTCGGAATCACGGCGATTTCCACGAGGATTGCATGAACATCATCATGAACGATCTGATCGACCTGATGAATCCGCGCTATATCGAAGTGTGGGGCAAGTTTACGCCGCGCGGAGGCATTTCGATCGATCCTTATTGCAACTGGGGGCAGTCGGGCGGCAAGTATGAGCGGATGGCCGAGCATCGCCTGTTGAACCACGACCTATACCCGGAGAAGGTGGATAACCGATGAAGAGAGGCTACGGGGTAAAAATATCGCTGATCGCGCTGTATCTGCTGGCCATCGTCGCCGCCAACGTCGTAACCGCCGCTTACGCTCCCGTTCGGCTGGGTTATCTGATTATTCCCGCGGGGTCGTTTCTGATCGGGGCGACGTTTATTTTCCGCGATCTCGTGCAGAACGCGATCGGACGCCGCAACACGTACATCGTCATCGTGACGGCGATGGCGATCTCCGCGCTCACTTCGTTCCTGCTGGACGATACGCTGTGGATCGTGGGCGCTTCGGCCCTCACCTTCCTGTTCTCGGAAACGACGGATACCGAAATTTACTCCCGATTGAAGCTGCCGATGTCGCTGCGGGTGCTGTACAGCGGCATCGTCGGGGGGGCGGTCGACAGCGTCGTCTTCGTCATCGTCGGCCTGTCCCCGCTCGGAGCCGGATTCCTGCCGTGGAGCTTGGTCGGTTACGCCATCGCCGGACAGATCGCCGTCAAAGTCGGCATGCAGCTGCTGGGCGCGATCGTCATTCAGCTACTGCCGCAGTCTCGGACAAGGACGGCCTAACCCTGATGCGGGCACATCAATATCGGTTACGGGCTTTTGGAGCGATTGGATTACCTGGCAAATTTCCTCTTCTGAGGTCTCTGAATAGTTTTCGAGCTGACCATCAGGCTTCTGCAGAATAGAGGTTAATATTCTTGTAGCTGAGAGACAAATCAACGAGCAATCAATTCCTGCAAAAGCGGGTATACAAAAAGGCTGGGCGGAAAACTTTGCGTTTTCTCGCCCAACCTTTTTATTTTGGGGACTTATTGGACAGCCCCTTAGTTGTTTTAATACGTGCGAATCTATTGTTGGAATAAACGAATTTAACCCATCCCACTGCAACACGTCCGACGCGTGCTCGCTGATTTCTTCCGTTTGCTCCACAGCTCATCCTTGGAAACGCAAAAGGCCCTCATTCAAACTATGGTCAAGAAAATTTCTGTTCAGAAAGGCCAAAAGTTCATACGGGCAGGTTTTGGGGAGGTCACTGATTGAACCGATTTTAAGCTTGATCGGGTCCCCCAAAAGGGGCCAGATTGACTTTTACAACCTCAATAATTTCTTCTACCATCCATTCCACCGAGCAGTTTTGAGGATTCCGGCTCCACTGCATGGCCGATCCGAATATGCCCCAACTGACCACAAGAGCCGTAGCTTCCGGCTTTTCTTGCGGGCAGCTCTGTCTAGGTCCCGACTCTAGCCATTTGAGCAGGAGACGATACAGTTCCTTTTGCATGGCGTTCTCTAGCAGCGGCTCAAACTGCTTGTCTCCCGGCGTGAGGTACTGTCGAAATCGTATTAGAAATTGAAAGATGGTTTGAACAAGGACATACAGATTGTCCGGACTGAAGGCAGAATCATCCGGCAGTCTTTTTTTGAGAATGAGTTGAAACTTCTCCGTCATCCAGTAAGCGAGAAAATCGAATTTGTCTTCAAAATGGGCATAGAAGGTTGCGCGGTTAACGGCTGCTCGATTCGCAATGTCGTGAACGCAACGAAACCGGCCTTTTGCTGATTGTTGACCGGGCGCTAGTCCCTTATCTTTTACTTATGCGATATATGGTTACACAAATCCGTATAGTTAGCAAACTTTTTACAAAAGAAGAAAGGGTGAGAGTAACATGATTCTCGTTACTGGAGCGAATGGGAAGTTAGGCAGGGGCGTGGTCGAGCAGCTACTTAAGCGCATCCCGGCTGAGCAGATTGGTGTCAGTGTTCGGGATGTGAGCCAGGCGCAGGATTTAGTGGAGCGCGGCGTACGTGTTCGTCATGGCGATTTCGCTAACGCGGAGAGCTTGCTGGATGCTTTTGAAGGCGCGTCACAGGTTCTTCTTGTTTCAACCGGTATTTTGGGAGATGCGGGGATCCGTCAGCACCAAACCGCGATTGACACAGCAAAGAAATCCGGCGCCGGACGAGTTCTATACACGAGTCACATGGGATCTTCTTCGACGTCGTATTTTCCGCTTATGATTCACCATGCAGCGACGGAAGATTTGCTTAAAGAGTCGGGTGTGCGCCACACGTCTCTTCGCAACGGTTTTTACGCCTCCTCATTGGTTGGATTATTAGGCGATGCCGTTAGCACGGGCGAGTTGATTGTTCCCGAGGACGGTCCGATTGCCTGGACAACGCACGCGGATTTGGCCGAAGCTACTGCAGCGATCTTAACCGAGAAGAACTGGGATGGTTCATCTCCGAATCTAACGGCCTCTGAAGCGATTGACATGGAGGGGGTTGCAGCGATGGTATCGGATATCGTCGGCCGGCCTATCTACCGAAAGGTCGTAACGGATGAGGAGTACCGGGCGTATCTGACCGCCCAAGGTTTTCCGGAAATGCGCATTGTAATCACCTTGGGTTTATTCCGTGCCAGCCGTAACGGGGACTTCACGCAGACGAGTACCGCTTTAGCTGACCTGATCGGGCGACGAGCGCTCACACTAAGAGACTTCTTAAAAGAGTCCTTGCCTCTATAGACTCGAGACGCGCAGTGAATGCTGTATCCGGTTTATTCGTGCAATTTTAGGAGCTTTATTGCTTCAATCAACGGAGCGGCAGACTAGGACACGATTCAAGTCTAGACTGTCGCAACTTTATTCCTCAACCCGACCTTTCTTTAGGTCGGGTAAGTTGCATTATTAAGTGCCTAATCCTAGCATATAAGGAGCTCATTAACTCTTATGTGCTAGGATTACTTATTTCAGCATTTTGCAACGGGAGTATAATATTTACGTTGTTTAACAATTATTCAGATTATGGAAGTCAAAATGTCCTTTGGAGGATAAAAGACAATGTGCTTGAACCGTATTTCAGTTTTTCTACACCATCCATGTATATTACAAAAATGATTCCTTCACCAAATAAGAAGTTAGTTGCGATAGTAACAAGCTCTAATAAAAGTGAATTCGTTCAAATCATGGATGTTGAAAAGGGAATGACAAGTCCAGAGTTAGTTGAATCAGCAAGAGTACAATATGGCGCGCAAAAACAATTAGATACATGGATTCGTACCGATCATGAGAATTATAGTTATGCAAACAACATCGTGTGGAAAGACAATGATACTGTAGAGTTTGAGGGCTCCCTTGCATACCAGGATACGGAGATTATAGAAAATGTCACTGTAGCGTATCAGTTTAGTAAAAAGGCGATAGAGGTAAAAGAACTTAGTGAATCAAAAGTCGTTGATTGAAATGGGGCATCAAAAAGAATTGTGATGAATGAAATAAAACTTGCCGTTACAGACAGCGCGGAGAACCGTACCATAAGTGACGGCGAAAAGTTTGAAGTGAGTATGGCGGGAAGTACTGGCGAGTTTTTTTAACGCAGCAATTGCTGCTTTTGATAAAACATACAGTATACCGGCAGTTGGCCGATTTGTGTTTCTTTGCTTAAAGTAAATCCCAAATTTCGATACCAATTTATATTCCTTTCATTTTCCGTATCCAGCGCGACTCCTTGTGATTTTTTGGCCTTATTCACCGCATCCAAAAGGTGTTTCAGCAGCGCTTTGCCGATTTCTTTGCCCTGCTCTTCCGGTTTTACTCCAATCATAATGAGATAATGATGCGGAAACGGGGGGGCGGCGGATCTTGTGACGCTTATGTACGATTTTAGAAGATTTAAGGTTTTTCCGGAAGTTTGAAATAACAAAAGAATCAATCTCCCTGGCAGCAATACTCCTTTCAGCGTCCGAAGCATGTTTGCATGCGGTTTTTCAACGACATAAGCGCCAAGCAAGCGTTCATTTTCAAAATAACCCCACACCTCTTCATGGAGCAAAAAGCTTTTTTCAAACATAAAGGAAACAAAAGCGGTTGCGTGGCTTCTTGCTTTGCTGTCACGCTCCGAATCGCCAAATAAATGCAGGAACAAGGGATCTTGGGCAAATGCGCTGCTCATAAGGGATACGAATAAAGGCTTATCGGACTTTGTCAGCTTGGACACTCGGTACGAGGGGCTCATGCTTCTTCACCGTCGTTGTTGATTGCTTTACCGTAATGATCAACGGAGAAGCTAAATAATACTTTAAGCATAAACAATAAGCAGGCGGTCAACATATAGGGCTGCTGGTCAGGCAGCATGGGCATACAGCCCACGCCTGCCGACAAGAGCAAGCCAGCAACAAACAGTTGCGAGTGTCTCCCGATAAAAGCATTCACGATGAACGATCCCGCGATCGTATACGCCCATACCCCTATCGAATACCCAATATCCGTATTTAATAAAAGGGCAACAAGCACGATATGAACATGAATCGCGATGAATAGGATACGATTCGTTTTTCTTGCAGCATAAAAGTTGCTGGTCGAAGCCGTAAAATTAGCGATGCAACCGGAGAATATATCGAACATGAGTACCAATGCCAGGATGCTGCGCCAAGCCGGCAAATCGGCCGTCATTTCAGGAAATAACAAATATAATGCGGCAGTCAGCAGCGCGCCGAAAAGTACTACGGATGCAATAGACACAAGACGTTGTTGTTCGCCAAAAACATCATGTAAAAATGAAGGAATCCGAGTCGGTTTCATGTTATTACACTCCCATCATGTTTTTTTGCCATAAAAAAGTTTTGTACTAAATGGAGTTAATGGATACAAAACAATTATAACCGTGCAGATTCGAGGCTTCAATAGATTTATACTGAATTTATTGCGTCACTCTAAAACTTTAGTTACACTACATATGAGGTGGAGAAGATGAACGGCTACGAACGACGGAAACAGAAAAAAATGGAGAATATATATAACGTTTCATTCAAATTATTTGTTCAATTCGGCTTTCAGAGAGTCAGCGTAAATGAGATCGCGCAGAAGGCGAAGGTTTCACCGGCTACCATCTATAACTATTTTGGAACCAAAGAACAGCTTTATGCCGATATGCTGATGAATTGGATGGACAAGCAATTAGAGCAGTATGAGCACATTTTGGATTCGAGACTCGCTTTTCCCGAGAAGACCAAGGAAATCATGTTGTTGGAGGCAAAAAATTTAAAAATCTTAGCGGGTGAGTTTATGAAAGCTCCATCTTCTGAGTCTGATGGATTGGCGAAATGGATGGAGGGGTATAACGAGAAAAAGGTCATGCCCTTTTTTATGAAATTTGTCGAGCTCGGAAAGAAAGAGGGTTTTATTCATCCGGATCAAACAGATGAGATGACGATCATGTACTTCACGATGTATAAGAATGAGTTAAGTCGGTACTGGGCAACGTCGAACGAAGAAGGAACAGCGATAAAGATGGATCAATGGATGGATTTGTTCTTCTATGGGTTAGTCAGACGGACAAGCAAGCTGGAGTAGGGGGAGGAGGCAGGATCGGATTTGATTCACGCTACTTCAAATCAAAGAATGGGCCATCCCGCAAAAGGATGGCCCCCAAAATTGCCGTTACGGACAGTGTGGTGAGCCTTATCACAAATGAGGCGAAATTTCAGTGAGAGAAATTCCAAGAACGTCCTTATTTTTTAACCACAGGAACCCAAAATTCGCCGTAGAAAGTGCCGTCACCGTTTTCTTTGCGATAAGTCGCATTGGGACCGCCGATATAAGCATAGTCAGTGATTTGTGTCAAAACTTCGCCAAAAGCACGATAAGTCAACTGATCGAACAATGTTTCCTTGTCGCCGGTTCCTGCGAGCACTATGTACTCGCTCTCTGGAAACTCGATGATGCGAGTTGCGTCAGGCACCGATTTGCTGGCTTCTACCGCGAAATAATTCCACGGTCTGCCTTGATAAACTTCGTTGACCGACCATTCGCGGTCATCTTTTGCCGCCGCTTTGAGCTTATCATAACGCCCGTCAGCCTTGAGTTCCCCCCAAAACTTTGCTTTTTCCTTTTGCAAAGCTGGCGCATCTTGGAAATTGGATTGAATGGAAAAACCATAAGCGGTCAATGTAAATGATTTTTTATGTTCAACTGTGTAATTTGCCATGGGGGTGCTCCTTTGACTGGGATTAGCCTGCTACCTTTTTTGCACGAAGCCACATTTCGCCGTAGAATGTACCATCTTCAGCTGCTTTGACGTATGTTGAGTTACCAGGACCAACATATTTGTAGTCTGTGATTTCTTGCAAAAGGCCACCGAACACTTTACCTGTGATTTCGTCGGCAAGGCGGTCTTTGTCAGCGCCTGTGCCAGGCACCACGAGGTAGTCCCCGGCGAGGAAGTCGAGGACGACCGCGCCTTCCACATCATATGCACCCATCACACCGAAGCCACGCCAAGCCTTGCCTTCCATGACGTAGTTGATTTGATATTCTTGCCCTTCAGTGAGCGAGAGAAGCTCGGCAAGCTTGCCGTTTTCCGTGATTTCCGCTTTTTTTGCCGCCGTTTTTGCTGCATTGCCTGCCCAGTCGTTGTAGTCTTCAAGTGTAACACCGAAAGCAGTCATTTTGTAGTTTTCTGAGATGGTTTGGATGGAGTAGTTAGACAATTGGATCTCTCCTTAGTGGTTTTATTCTTACAAGATTGATACTATTCGCTAAATGTATCAAAAAACGATACCTTTTACCGAGTGCTGATGCCACATTTCTGATACAATAAAAATCATGAAAAAAACAGAACGAGTGAACCTGATCATGCGCTTCATCAATAACCGCGCGCATTTTACGATTGCAGAGATTCAGCGGGAGTTCAAGATTTCTCGCGCGACGGCGATCCGCGACATTAACGAGATTCAGGCGATGGGTTTTCCGCTGACGACCGAGCTTGGGCGCGGCGGCGGCTACAATGTCCTGCAAAATCAGTATCTGTCCGCCGTCCGTTTCACGCCGGAAGAGCTCAAAGCGATATTTATCAGCTTTATCGCTTCGAAAAATTCGCAGCTGCCTTATTTGCAAAATCGCCGCTCCATCACGGAAAAACTCATCGGCATTGCGTCGCAAACCCAGCACGACGAGTTGATCGAGCTGAATCGTATCTTGCTTTTTGAAAATACAAATCCTGCTAATCCCAATTTGTTGGAACTCGATGATGCGGCGCCTGCGGAGTTGAACCAGTTGATTTCCCTTGCTGTGCGGGATAAGCACTTTCGCTTGACTTATGAGCCGAGTCCTGGCTGGCCGCAATTGATGGACGTTTTTTTGATTCATATTTTTAACTCAAACTCTCGTTGGCTGGTCGAGGTTTATGACTTGGATACGGATGAGTTTCGTTATTTGCCTGTTGAGATGCTGCGGGATTCGGCAATTTCCGAGAAGAAGATGAAGCGGTCTGAGCAAGAGATTTTAAGCAAAAAACGGCTTGGTGCACGTGAGTCCAATCTGGTTGTAAAGCTTGATACGACTGGGATTCAGCGCTTTAAGCGCTTACACCCCCCGGGGATTATTTTGTCCTTTACAGGAATGTTCCAGTCGAGTGGGATTTTCCATGCTCAACTGGATGTGACCGATGTTGGAGCGCTAGAGTATTATGCAGATTGGCTTTTGTTTTTGGGGAAAGGGGTCCAGTTTGAACGGATTCCTGATGAGCTGCGTTTGATTTTGGAAGAGCGGTTAAGGGGAAGTGCTGGCGCCTTAACAAAATACACCTAGGAACAGACCGCTGATAAGTTCAAAGGCCATCAGTGCATTTTCATTTGGTGTAAAAACAGCCAAGTCGAGACCTGTATCAGGGATAGTTCTCTATCATTTGATGTATATAATTTCGAAAGTCCTCAACATAGGTTTTGGGCTCTACAACTTTTAGATGGGTGCCGAAGCTTGCCAAAAATTGAAACCCCCTACTATCCTGAGGGACATACATGGTTGCTAATAAAGATCCAGAATGATGGTCTTCAATACTTCTTCGACCATACCTTTCGATGATTTGATCTTTTATGCTAGGCGATATCCATGCCTTAATCGTGACGAATTGCGGTAGATAACTTGCAACGCGACCTTGCTCTGGCCAATCGTCTCTAGGGTGAAACGCGCGTTCATCCATAGTAATATGATCGATCCGGGATAACTTGAATGTTCGATACCCCTGTCGATGTAAACAGAATCCTTTCAAGTACCAACTCGATTCGCTAAAATGCAGCCCATAGGGCTCGACCAATCTATTCGTTATAGCCCCGTCTTTATCTATATAATCAAACGAAACCAGCCTTTTCTTAAAAATGGACTCTTGACATGTCTTTAAGGTTTCAAGAATCTCGGACCGACCCTCCCAATCATAAAACGTCAGTTGAATGGAACGATTAAGAGACAATGGACTAACCATTGCCTCTATTTTTTTTATCGTTATTTCAACTTCTTCAGTAAGGAAGATTTGTTCCAATCCACCGAGCGCAGTTAATATATTTTGTAAATCGGAGCTGCTTAAAAGGCGTTTATCAACCTTGTATTCATCCATGATGCCGTAGCCGCCTTTGACCCCATTGATAGAGTAGATCGGGATGTTTGATAAGCTCAATGTTTCCATATCGCGAAGGATCGTTCTTTTGGAAACATGGAATAGTTGTGAGAATTCCTTTGTAGAAACAACCTCTTTTTTCAGCAATATCATGATAATCGAAATGAGTCTCTCCACTTTGTCCATCATTGCCCTCTTTTTTCTACATGATTTCTGAACGGTGACACTAAGATCCCATTCGCTCTAGGTTTTCGTAAAATCGTCGTGTTGCATCAGCAAATTTTTGTGGCGGCTGTTAGAGGAAGGCGTTGGCCGTTGAACGATCTCATCTTCTATTAATTCACGCAATTGGCTCGTCAGCATCTTGTGCGATATTTTGAGGAATAGCTTCTGAAGCTCGCTAAAGCGAAGGGGACCTTCTACGCCGAGGTGCCACAGGATAATGATCTTCCATTTGCCGTAACTCCTCTGCCGCAGGTAGAATGAAGATAATCCTCTAATGGAACCTTATTGATTGTTCCACCAGAACATTGTATCAAACTCATTGTATCAAACTCAAAGTACCGAGCATCCAAAGGAGAGAAAAAAATGCAAACTATTGCAGGGAAAGTGGCGTTAATTACGGGAGCAGGGCGTGGGATCGGACGAGAGACGGCAATCGCGTTAGCTCGAGAAGGCATTCACGTAGGTCTTGTTGGACGTACGCTTGAAAATTTACAACGGGTAGCGGAAGAGCTTAAACCGTACACTGTGAAGGTAGCTCTTGCTGCTGCCGATGTATCGGATTTAGACTCGATCACCGCAGCGGTTGAATCCATTCGTGGCGAGCTCGGCTCCATCGATATCTTGGTCAACAATGCCGGCATATCCAAATTCGGCGGCTTCCTGGACTTAACGCCCGAAGAGTGGACAAACATTATCGATGTCAACGTCAAAGGCGTGTACTACACGACACGTGCGGTATTGCCGGAAATGATTGAGCGCAACACAGGCGACATCATTAATATCTCGTCAACGGCCGGTCAGAGAGGGGCTCCCATTACAAGCGCTTATTCGGCTTCCAAAGCGGCTGTAATCGGCTTAAGCGAGTCGCTTATGCTTGAAGTGCGCAAGAAAAACATTCGGGTGACGACGCTGACGCCAAGCACGGTTGCGACGGACATGGCGGTTGAGCTGAAGCTGACGGATGGTAATCCGGAAAAAGTGATGCAGCCAGAGGATTTGGCGGACTTGATCGTTGCCCAACTCAAGCTCCATCCGCGCGTCGTGTTGAAGCATGCCGGACTTTGGTCGACAAACCCGTAATCTTGCGTCAAGATCGTTTAACGTTTTCACGCGTTAGGCGATTTTTTTTGCGTCTGAGCTGTGGTCGGGAGACTCAAATACGATGCAGTCGTTTCTTCCAAGAAAAGGTTTGATCTGAAACTCCAATTCATTTATTTTCGTCGGCATCCGCCAATGTTTGTGCCTTAGTATCCTTCTGCTCCGCAGTAAGCCTCGCTTGCTGTGCGGAAACGGTGTCCTCGCCTTCCGGAATAGGATGGCCCTAAAAGGGAGCTAGATGCGGCAGATTTCCTCCGGGCAGGTCGGGCAGGTGTTGCAGCGGCATATTTGCTGCAAAGCGCTGAGGCTGCGGATGATGATTTTGCCGTAGCGGAAATCTAGAATGTCCTTTTCCTTAAACTCGTTCAGCATCCGGTTGACGCTCTCGCGCGTCGCTCCGATAAAATCGGCCAGCTCCGAGTGGGTCAGCTTCATGTCGATGCGGATTCCGTAAGGCTCGACCACGCCGAACGAATTGCTTAGACGAATCAAGGTCGAAGCCAGGGCGCCCGGTTTGCCGAAGAGCAGCAGATCGCGGAATTTCGATTGCGTGACCCGATGGTTGTAAGCCATCCAGCCCATAAACCCGAACGCCAGCTCTCCGTCTTGGCGCATGGCCGCCTCCAGGTCGAGCCGATGAATGACGCCGATCTCGGCGTTCTCCGTCACTTCCGCGGTGAAGGCGTATTGAAGGCCCATCTGCCCTGCCGCGAACTCGCAGATCATGTCGCCCGCCTGCAGAATCGACAGGATGTATTCCTTGCCGTCCTCGGTCGACTTGCGCAATTTTACTCTTCCGCTGCGAACAAAGTACGCATGCTCCGCTTCGTCGCCTTCCCAGAACAGGAAACCGCCAGCGGGGATCCGCATGGGAACCATAAGGCTTTCCAGTCGTTCGAACTGCTTAGGTTCGCAGAAGTTCGCGATCCCCATATGTCCGGGACACGCCCGAACCCCCGTTGTCCGTTCATTTGTCATCGCTACTGCCAGCCCGTTGCCGCTGCCCATCGCTGCCATCTCCCCTCGTTCTGTTATCTCTATCGTACCCTGAGCAGGAAATGAATGTTATCCGGGAATACGCTGAAATGCGAAGGGGAATTCCCCTATTTTTCTGTGAGGAATATCACATTTTGAACGGGGAAAACAGTGAAATCCAGAGCCCTGATGGCCCGTAATGCGGCTGTGCGGCCATTCTCCGCGCAAAGATGGGGGATTCTCCCTAGGCCTTTCAGGGGATTCCCTGACTTACAATCGGGGCCGGTCTAGCTACAATAGAAGAAGGACCAGGATCTGAACGGGGGAATGCCTTATGCAAACGAGGGATACACAGATTCAGGGAGTGCTCGACGGGGTTAGGGGAGCGGTCGAAAGCGATTTGGCGGCGCTTGCCGTCATCGATCGGAGAGAGCGAAGTACGCGCTGGAAATGGGCGTCCGGCAATTTGAACGATCGGTATTCCTATATAAGCGTAGGGTACGGGCAGGGGATCGAAGGCGAAGTGATCAAGGTGGGGCGCGGGCTCGTCTGGGACAGCGGGGAAGCCTGGAAGCGCGCCGATTCCATCTTGCTGACCGAGCGGCTGCAATCCGCGTATGCGGCTCCGGTAATGGCCGGACCGGAAATCGTCGGCATCCTGCTCGCGGGAAACCGAACGAAGCGCGCTTACGGTCCGCCGGAACGCGAGACGGTAACGAAAGCCGCCGCGGAGATAGCCGAATGGATCGGGGATTTGATATGATAGCAGCATAAGAAGGAAGGAGGCCGGATAATGATCCGAATATTGCTGGTCGACGATCACGCCGTCGTTCGATCCGGTTTGGCGATGCTGCTGAGCGCCAAGGAGGACATGGAAGTGGTCGGGGAAGCGGCCGAAGGGGAAGAGGCGATCGCCAAGGCGAAGCAGTGCCGTCCCCATGTCGTGCTGATGGACCTCAGCATGCCGCACGGCAAGGACGGGCTGAGCACGACCGCCGAACTGAAGAAGCAGCTTCCGAATACGGCCGTCTTGATTTTGACGATGCATGATGACGAGGAATATTTGTTCCGGGCGATTCATCTGGGAGCTTCCGGCTACTTGCTCAAGAGCGCCCCGCACGAAGAGATGATCAGCGCCATCCGCCATGTCGCCCAGGGCAACGCGTATTTGCACCCGACGGCGACTAAGCGGCTGATGAGCGAATACTTGGATAAACTGAAAAACGGCGGAGGCGACGCGGGAACGTACGAATCTCTGTCCGAGAGGGAACGCGAGATTCTCGCTAAAGTCGCTCAGGGCTACACGAACAAGGATATTGCCGAGCAGTTGATCATCAGCGTCAAAACGGTCGAATCCCACAAAAGCAATTTGATGGAAAAGCTCAATCTCAAAACGAGACCCGATCTGGTCAAATTCGCGATGAAGAAGGGGCTGCTGAATTTTGACGCATAATTACGGTAACTACGGATCGGCGGAGAGCGGCTCGCATGAGGACATGCTCAAGCAGTTGTCCGATCTCAAGTACGCGCTGGACGAGGCGTCGATCGTGGCGGTAACCGACCGCACGGGAAAAATCCATTACGTCAACGACAGGTTCTGCGACATTTCCGGCTATTCGAGAGAAGAATTGATGGGGCAGGATCACCGGATCATCAACTCGGGCCATCACGGCAAGGCCTTCATGAAGGAGCTGTGGCGGACGATCGGGTCGGGCAACGTATGGAGAGGCGAGATTAAAAATCGCGCCAAAAACGGAAGCTACTACTGGGTCGACACGACGATCGTGCCTTTCCTGAACGAAGACGGCAAGCCGTATCAGTATTTATCCATCCGACATGAAGTGACCGCGCGCAAGCAGGCCGAGGAGGAGCTGCAGCTGCTGCTCTCGCAGATGATGCGCATTCAGGAGGAGGAGAGGCGGCGGTTCTCGCGCGACCTGCACGACGGAATCGGCCAAAGCCTGTTCTCGCTGCTGATTTCCGTCGACGCGATCCTCTCCAGCGGAGCTCACGACCACCTGAACAAGGTCAGGGAGCAGATCGCCAATCTGATGGCGGACGTTCGCGGCTTAGCTTGGGAGCTGCGGCCTTCGGTGCTGGACGATCTCGGCGTCATTCCCGCTCTTCGCACGTATTTGGATATGTACTCCAAGCATTACGGCATACAGGTCGCCTTCTCCTCCAACCTGAAGAAAAGGCTCAACATTCAAGAGGAGACGACCATCTATCGCGTCATCCAGGAGGCGTTGACGAACGTCGGCCGGTATGCCGACGTATCCGAAGCGTCGGTCGACGTCCGGGACAACGGCTCCCATGTGCAGATCGTCATCCAGGATAAAGGCAAAGGCTTCGTCCGGGACGGCAGCAGGGAAGGCGTCGGACTGTTCAGCATGGAGGAGCGCGCGCGTGCGATCGGCGGTGAGCTTCGGATTCGTTCCGTCCCCGGCGAAGGCACGGGAGTCTCTCTGATCATCCCCCAACGACAAAACGAATGAACTAGACTCGCCCTCGCGGCGAGCTTTTTGCTGTCCGAGCCGCTGCCGGCCGTCGTTCCGTGCATGAGAATGGCGCCTTCTACGAATCCAGGAAATTCAGCAGTCCCAGCTCGAACCCTTTCACCACAGCGCCGATGCGGGTTTTGACGCCGAGCTTCTGATTGATGGACGCCAGGTGATATTCGACGGTACGCTGGCTAAGCGCGAGCTCCAACGCGATTTCTTTATTCGTCTTCTCCTTGGCCAGCAATTGCAGCACTTCCCTCTCCGCGGCGGTCAGAGCGTCGGGGGACGGAGCGGCGCCGATTTTCTCGGGGATGAGAATGTGCCCGAGCATACTTTGCTTGATCGCGTTGATGATGACGGAATAGGAGGACTGCTTGGACAGATAGGCGTGAACGCCGAGCTTGTATGCTTTGTAGTAGAACGATTCATAGGTGTAGCCGGACAGCAAAATGATTTTGAGCGCGTTGCCGTACTTCGTCTTTAATTGCCGGGCCAAGCTGAAGCCGTCGGTCTGAGGCAGGGAGATGTCCAGCAGCACGACGTCGGGACAGTCCAGTTCGATCTCGGCGAGGAACTCGCGAGGATCGGTGAACGAGCGCTGCACTTCGATGCCCGGCTCGGCGTTCAGACGGTTTTCCAGCCCTTCCAACACGAGGGGGTGATCGTCCAGCAAGCAGACGCGAATGTTATCGGTCATGGGATAGGCTCTCCTTCCTTGCGAAGAGGCAATTTAAGAGTTACGGACGTGCCCTGTCCGGGCACGGAGTCGATCTTGGCCGATCCTCCGAGGTGTTCCATCCGGTCGCACACCGACATTAGACCGAAGCGAGACCGGGCGGAGCCGGAGCGTCTCAGGTCCGCCGCGTCGGAAAAGCCCTTGCCGTTGTCGGATACGGAGCAGCAGACGAAGTCCCGTTGCAGCCATACGCTTACTTGCAGCTCCGACGCCTCCGCATGCTTGAACGCGTTCACGACCAGCTCGCGGACGGCGCGGAACAGATTGGTTTTGACGTAGGCGGGAAAAGGCTCCGGAGACGGCGCATCGTATTGCAGCGAAACGGCCACTTCGTCCGACTGGTTCATGTCGAGCAGCAGCCAGCGCAGCGCGTCCTGAAAGTCGCCCTTGTCCAAAATATGCGGATAGAGCGTGTCGCTCATCGACCGGATGCTGCGCTGCGAGTCGTACAGGCATTTTAGCCAGGCGGCGGTCCTCTCCGGATCGTACCGGCCGGTATCGTGCAGCTCTTCCAGATCGCGCGACAGGAAGATCAGGTTCTGCAGCAAATCGTCGTGAAGAAAATAAGATATTTTGATTTTCTCCTCTTCCCTGGCTTCGAGCAGCATTCGGCTGTAGGTCTGAAAGTCGCGAAAACGGCGTTCGCTCCGGTCCATCCGCTCCTTGTTCATGTCGTATTCGTTCTGCAGGCGGAAGAGCAGCCGAACGTTCAACAGCATCTGAATCGCCTCGACGCGAAACTTCTCGATCACCCGCTGCTCTTCGGACGAGAACATCGTCATATTCGTTTTCGGTCCGAGACAGAGACGGCCCAGACTCCGTTCGTCGGGTCCGTGGGCCAGCTCGATCGTCCGGACGAACGGAGGCTCTCCGTCCGGGGATTCCGCGGAGCCGAATGCCCATTTCCCTTCGTAGATGCCGGTGCCGTGAGCGATCGGCAAGCCTTCGTCGTCGTAATAGACAAGGACAAGCCCCTGAACCTCGATCGTCTCGTGAAGAAGCTCGGCGAACAGCTTGATAATCTCCCGAATGTTGTTCTTTTCCGCCAATTGAAGCGAGAGGCGCAGCTTCTGATGCTGGAGCCGTTCGATAATGCGGGTTTCCCTCTTCCGCAGCCGCAGGAGAACCCGGCGGTAACCGTACGTAAGCAGTCCGAACAGGGCGAACAAGCCCGCGGCATGGAGCGCCGAGCCGGCAGCCGCCGCCGTCAGGAACAGTCCGAGTGTCGCGCCGTAGTACAGCCCGCGTACCGCCAGCCGGGGAACGTAAAACTTCATGTCGAGCATTTGTCGCCGCACCAGCAAATAAGTCAGAATGCCGGATACCGGAACGAGGCTGACGAACGTATATTCGAGAGGGACGTAATTGCCCTGCCTGAGAAGGAAGGGGTAGGCGTACAGCAGCAGGTAAGGAAGCACCCCCGCGATCGTTCCGCTCACGAGGACGAGCACGTGATTTTTCTCGATCCGGTCGAATCTTTTCCAGTAAAAGGACGTTAATCCCGCCATCAGCAGCAAGGTGCCGGTCAGCGCCATATTCAACATCTGCGAGGCCCAGTCGCCAATCTTTCCGTTGACGATCCCGTACGCGATCACTCCGGAGAAAGCGGCCGAGTAAAGACGGTAGCCGAGCAGCAGCGTACGGAATCTGCCTTGCATGGAGCGGAAAGCGAACGACAGATAAAACGCCAGGAGACAGTAAGGCAGCCAAACGGCGCAGAAGGAGAAGGCGTAATTGGACAGATGCATCTCGTCCGAAAACATGGTCAAAAAGCAGGCGGCAAGCACCAAGTTCAGCGCGAAAAATTGCCGGATAAGCCGGGATTCGGGCATTTTGCGGACGGCGTATACCCCGACCCCGAGCAGAAACAGTTCCGATAGGAAGGAAACGCCGTACTTCCACAGGTTTTCGGCACCCGGCTCGACGACGATAGTCCGCCGTTTTCCGTTCCGGTCCTCCAATTCGACCCGCTTGACTCCGGTTACCAGCTTCTCGCCGCCGTTAACGAACAGCTTCGGATCGGACCGGCCATCGAACGACAGAAGACGGTCTCCGGGTTCGGCCTGCCAGCCCTCGGCGATCGATGCGGGCAATAGGGAAGAGACGAACCATTGACCGGAAGCGTGGCGTTCCGCGACAATCCCCGAGGCGGGAGTCGTCAGGGAATGGAGGTGGATATAGGCGGCCGCGCATAAAAACACCCCCAAAGAGACGTAGACGAACCAGAGACGTTTATGCGAGCGGCGGTGCGGAGACGGGGCAGCCATAGTTCACGATCCTTCATCTGCTAATCTGATCTTTCTATCATAATGGAAAACAAGCGATCCGTCTCGAACCGCTTGCTTTTCCGAATTTATAAGAGCTTCATGATGAGCGCGTAGACGAGAGCGGCCGCTTCCTGATTCAGCATCTTGTCTTTCGGCCGATAGTCGACCGGCCCTTCTTCGGATGCGGACACGTCGGGCCCGTATAGCTGGCGGCTGACGACGTATTGAACCCCATCGGAAGCCCATGAGGAGACAGTGCCTTGCAATTCCGCCCGCACCGGAGTCGCGCCGAGGCCGGCTCGGGCCAGCCGCCAGACGAATGTAGCCGCCTGCTCACGCGTCAAAGGCAGATCGGGACCGAACGAACCTCCCGCAATTCCGCGCACGACGCCAAGCTCCAGCGCCGTCTGAATATCTCCGGCGTACGGGCTGCCCTGCATATCGGCGAACGAAGAGGTCTGCGTAGAGGGCTGGAATCCGGCCAGCCGGATCAGTTGAGAGACGAATTCGCCGCGGGTAATCGGCTCTTCCGGATGAAACTTCTCCTTTCCGCCTTCGATCGCGCCCAGTTGTACAAGGTCGTATATCGATTGGGCATACGGGTGGTCGGCGGGCACATCCTTGAATCTAGGAGGCTCCGGGAGCTTCTCCGCCCAACTGTCGGACTTGTTGTAGGAGAAGAATAGGACGTTCCCTCGGTCGTCCGTCTTGAAGCCGGCGGGTATGCCTTTCTCATCATAGAACAGCAGCTCTCCGGTCTGGCGGAGACGATGCGTGCCGTAGGCGTCCTTGACGATCAGCGCTCCGCGCTCGGCGGCAATATCGTAGCGCCAAGCCGGCGTGCGCAGATCGCGGTACATGCCCTCGAAGCGAAGCAGCTGCTGCTTCGTCGGCTCCGGAGCAAGAAATTCGGGGCCGGATCCGGTTGCCGGAAAATATCGGTTCATAAACTGAGCGAAGAACGGCAGCCGTAGGTCTCCCTTGTCGCCGTTGAGCACGAGGAACATCCCGACGTTCTCTTCGGGCAGCAGCCATAGGTTCGAATGAAACCCCGCCAGATCTCCGCCTTTTTCCACGACCTTGCGGCCGTGATAGAATTGCGGGTAGTTCGACTCGAAAGCGTAGCCGACGCCCGGCACGTCCGGGTGGATGGACACGCTGTTGCGCTCCATCGCTTCTACGGACGCTGCGGTCAGGATGCGTCCGTTCGCCCCCTGGCCCTTGGCGAGCATAGCCAGCATGAACTTAGCCATGTCCGCTCCGGTGGAGAACATCCCGCCTTTCGGCGCGTTGTCCGGGACGTTGGGACTGTTTTCGAACGGTCGAAGCAGGGCGTCGTGGGGAGCGGCGAGCGCTTTTTTGACCCGATCGTCATAGATGAAGCTGCTATTCGCCATGCCGAGCGGCGCGAACAGCTTGTCGGCCATATAATCCTCGAAGGGTTGGCCGGATATTTTCTCGATGATGTAACCTTGCAGAGAGAACGCAAAGTTGTCGTAACGGAACACCTCGCCTGGCTTGCTTACGACCGTCGGCATCTTGTCCCGCAGGAAATCGTACAGAGGGTAAGGCGAATCGGCGGCGGCGGAATCGCCGAAGTCGAAGCCGGTCGTATGGGTCATCAGATGCTTCGGCGTCAGCGGAAAGCCGGTTTCGTTAGGGATGGCGAGATCCGGCAAATAAGTCTGCACGTCCCGGTCCAGATCGACCTTGCCCGCTTCGGCCAATTGCATGATTCCGATAGAAGTAAACAGCTTGGAGACCGATGCCAGGCGGAACAGAGTACGGTCCGGATCGATCGGCGTTGAGGCGGCAAGATCGGCATAGCCGAAGCCTTCGTTCAACAGTACCTGGCCGTCCTTGACGACGACAAGCATCGCGCCTGCCAATTGGTCCTGCACGTCCGGCTGCCGGAAAAACCGCTTCGCGAACGCCTCGACGTCGGCCTTGTCCAATACGGCGGCGGGGGGCGGCGCGGATGCGGACGCGAAAGCGGCGGCCGGCAGCAGCAGGAGGGCGGAGAGCAAGAGCAGCATTGTTTTTCTCATAGAAGACGCTCCTTCGGTTCAGGGAATACCTCTTATGCTAGCACGAGGCAGCCGGCCTGAAATCCGTAGGAGCGGGCGATACGCGCGAGGGTCCCGCATTTGTTTTGCGCGATCGCGCAAAAGGCGGGATAATGATCCGAATATTGCAGGTCGACGATCATGCCGTCGTTCGCCCCGGCCAGGCGATGCTGCTCAGCGCCGCTTCTCGCGCGACCTGCACGACGGGATCGGCCAAAGCCTGAGTTCCCCGACATGCCCGACAGAACCAGTGCTCCACCACCGAAATCCGTTTGCTTAAAGCACGGAATCGTCGCGGACCAAAGTTCTCCTGCGGTATTCCCGCGGAGTCATTCCCGTTTTCCGCTTGAACAAGCGGTTGAAAAACTTCATATCCTGGTAGCCGACCGCCGAGGCGATCGCCCCGATTTTGTTCGCGGATTCGTCCAGCAGCCGGCAGCTCTCCTGAATTCGCGCCTCTTGAACGAATTCGGTGAGCGACATGCCGGAGGCCGACTTGACGAGCCGCTGCAGCTGCCGCGCGCTGACGCCCAATTCGGCGGCGATGTCCTCGGCATTAAACGTCCGGGCGCAGTCGCGAACGATGCGTCCCAGCAGCTCGCGGATGCCGTTCTCCTCCGCAGGGACGGATGCCGAAGCGATTGGACTGCAGCGCCGGTACACGAAGACGAGCAACTCGATCAGTCCCGCGTACAGGCGGGCGGAATGTCCCTCCGCCGGCTGCGACGAATCCAGGAACAGCCGTTGCAGCGTCCATTGGGCTTCTCCGGCAGAGTCGCGAAGCGCGATCCACCTTTTCTCCTCCTCCGCCCTCCCGTAAAAATCCCGAAGCTTGCGCTCGAGCGGCAGCAAGCGAAAGACGTCGTCCAGGCACGCGCTTGCGAATACGCAATTATAGACGATAAGGCTTCTGTCCGGCGCCGCGGAGCGCGGGCGGAAGACATGGGAAACCCCGACCGGAATGTAGAAGAGATCGCCCTTCGTCACCTTGAAATGAGTGCCGTCGATATAATGCTCGCCTTCGCCTTCCGCGACGATGCAAATTTCGATAAAGTCGTGCGTATGCTCCTGAAGGTGAAACGATTCGCTTGCGCGATTAACATGAATCGGAAGCTCCGGCGCGAAAAACAGCGAACCGGGAGTGACGTGAATCGGTCGCTGGACGGTCATGGGGGGTCAGCCTCCTCGGCTTGCAGTTGTCTGAATCAGCCTTATTTTAAGTCCGAATCGACCTAAAAAGCAAACGTTTTCCCGGAGTAGAATAGGGGGTGTATGCGACAACTTCGAGAGGGGTACGGGGAAAATGAGACGAGAGCAACGAAAATGGCAGGCGGAATGGATTTGGGGCGGGGAAGAACGCCATGAACGCAATGTGTGGCGTTGCTTCAGACGAGCGTTCGAGCTGACGGAAGCGGCCGGAGCGGCCGAAATCGCCATCACGGCCGACTCGCGGTACGTGCTGTTCGTCAACGGGACGCAGTGCGGAAGAGGGCCCGTTCGCTCGTGGCCGGCGGAGCAGAGCTACAACACGCATTCGGTGGGACATTTGCTTCGCCAAGGAACGAACACGATCGCCGTACTCGTCATGAGCTACGGCTTGTCGACGTTTCAATATATTTTGGGAAGAGGGGGATTGCTCGCGGAGCTTGAGGTTAGCCTCGCCGGCAAGGGCAACGGCAACGGTAAGGGCAATGGCTCGGTCGTGATCGGGACGGATTCTTCCTGGGAGACGGCGCTATACGCCGGATACGATCGGCGCACGCCGCGCCTCTCGTGCCAGCTCGGATTCTCCGAAAGCATCGACGCGCGGTTGTCGGACGGCAATTGGACGACCGGAGGAACAGGCGCCGAAGAGTGGCAACCGGCGCGCGTGATCGGCCAGCCTGGCTGCGAACCGTGGCCCAGGCTTCTGGCGAGCGATATTCCCCCGCTGACCGAGGAGCCGCTATGGCCGGTTCGGGTCGAATCCCTGAAGCAGGTGCGGCCCGTGTCGTGGACGACCGCGCTCGACATTCGGAACGCGATGCTGCCGGACAGCGTCGGGCATGCGAATCCCGTCTCGTTCGCCGGCTATGTCGCCTTCGTCGTGCGGGCGAGCGAAGACGCGGACGCGACGTTCGGGTTTCTCAGCGGCTTCGGAGCGTTCCGGGGTATGGGACTCAATGGACAGCGCTTCATGGCAAGCGAGATGGAGGGGACGCTTCCCGAACGCTATGCCCGAACCCGGCTGCGGCAAGGAGACAACTTCGTCTGGCTCGAAACGTTAGGCTCCGATCACGGGACGGGGCTGCATTTCGGCATCGACTGCGAGGCGTCGTTCGAGATCGTATCGCCGATCGCCGGCCCGAACGGGGAGTCGCCCTTCGCGCTGATCGGTCCGTTCGCGACGAGGACGTACGTCGATCACGCGGAGCAAAATTCCCCACTGGACGACTATAAAGGTTTCGGCGGCAACAAAGAGCTCGATGCCGGCGCGTTCGCGGGCTTCGATGCGTACGCGAGGTTTCGGGACGCCGCTTCGGCCGCCGATCTGCAGAGCTTCGGAGAGTGGGTTAGGCCGTTTCCGCCCGAGCTCGCGGCGAGAGATTCGGTGTTCGGCAAGAGCGTCTGGAAGAGAAGCGAGCGGAGCTATCCGGTTCCGATGGAGCTCCAGTCCGTCTGCATGGCCGGTCCGCTTGCCGCGAACGTGCCGGTCTACCCGGACGGAGATACGGAATTCGTGCTCGATTTCGGCAAGGAATGGTCGGGCTATATCCGCTTCGAGCTGGATGCGCCGGAGGGAGCGGTGCTCGACTTCTACGGCTACGAGTACATGAGGGACGGCTGGCGGCAGGATACGTACATTCTGGACAACACGCTTCGCTATGCGAGCCGGGAAGGCTGGCAGACATACGAATCCCCGGTTCGCCGCGGACTCCGCTATCTGATGGTGACTGTTCGCAACGCAAGCCGTCCGGTCAGATTGATCGGCGTGCAGATCGTGCAGAGCAACTTCCCGGTCGCCGAAATCGGCCGGTTCCACAGCTCCGACCCGCTGCTGAACGACATCTGGGAAATCAGCAAGCATACGACCAGGCTGTGCATGGAGGATACGTTCGTCGATTGCCCCGCCTACGAGCAGGCGTTCTGGGTCGGAGACAGCCGCAACGAGGCGCTGGTCAACTACTACGTGTTCGGCGCAAGCGACATCGTCAAGAGATGTCTGGAGCTGGTGCCCGGCTCGTCCGTCCAGACGCCGCTGTACGCCGATCAGGTGCCGAGCGGCTGGAGCAGCGTCATTCCGAATTGGACGTTCTTCTGGGCGAACGCTTGCCTGGAATACGCGGAGCATACCGGAGACCGGGAGTTTGCCCGGAGCATCTGGCCGCAAGTCCGCTATACGCTGGAGCATTACTTGCGGAAGCGCGACGGGCAAGGGCTGCTGAGGCATAACGGCTGGAATCTGCTGGACTGGGCGCCGATCGATCAGCCGAGACAAGGCGTCGTCACGCATCAGAACGCGGTGTTCGTCGGGACGCTGCGATCGGCGGCCAAGCTGGCGGAGCTGGCCGGAGAAGCGGCTCAGGGAGTTCCGTTCGCGGCGGCGTCCGAGGCGCTGGCCGGAGCGATCAACGAGTTTCTATGGAGCGAGGAGCAGCAGGCGTATCTCGACTGCATTCATGCGGACGGACGGCGCTCCGACATCTTCAGCATTCAGACGCAGGTGATCGCGTATTTGAACGGCATCGCCGAAGGACCGCGCAAGGAGCGGTTGGCCGCTTATCTGGCAGAGCCTCCGCGGCATTTCGTGCAGATCGGAAGTCCGTTCATGGCCTTTTTCTACTACGAGGCGCTGACCGCCCTCGGCCGCTTCGACATTATGCTCGACGATATGCGCAAGCACTTCGGGCAGATGATCGAATTCGAAGCGACGACGTGCTGGGAGATGTATCCGGATTTTGCCGAAAACCGTCCGAATCCGAATATGCTGACCCGCAGCCACTGCCATGCCTGGTCGGCGGGTCCGGGCTATTTCCTGGGCACCTGCGTCCTGGGCGTAACCAAGGCCGCGGACGGCTGGAGCCGCGTCCGCGTCGCCCCGCAGCCGGGCGATCTGAAGTGGGCGCGCGGGGCGGTTCCGCTTCCGGGAGGCGGCCGCATCGACGTACACTGGCGGATAGAGGACGAAGCGGGAGTCCGCGTATTCCGACTGGACGTTAGAGCGCCGGAAGGCGTTGAGGTGGAGCTCGTGTCGCCGGACGGATGCGAGCCCCGGTTGCGTCTGGCAAGGGGGTAGTCCATGCTTCGGTTTCTGTCCGAGTTGACGATTTTCCGGAAACTGGTTCTCACCTTCCTGCTCGTCCTTGCGCCGCTCTACGTCATAAGCCTGCTCATGAATGAGTCCGGGTCCCAGACGCTCAAGACAGAAATATCGAAGTCGATGTATTCCAAAGTCAGCTACTACATGAACACGATCGACTCGGAGTTCGCCCGGATCGTCCTGCAGCAGTTCGAGCTGATGTACGACGACGATCTTTCGAAGCTGAGCGTCGCCTATTCGGCGATGAACAATATCGAGAGAATGCAATCCACGCTCCGCGTGAGCAAGCGGTTGGACGTCTTGAAGAGCTCCAACCGCTATGTCAAGGATATGGCGGTCTATATCCGCTCTATCGAACGCACGATCGCGACGGGAAGTTCGTCGGTCCGGTTTCCGGCCGACGAATTTTTCCGTTCCGATACGTTCCGCGACACGGCGGAAACGCCGGTCCGGATTTGGAACGACCGAATGTTCATCAGCTTTCCCTATCCCGAACGGACCTATCTGGAAGCGCTCGACGGTCCCTCCTTCGTCGTTCATGCGGAGATCAACGTCGATGAATTGACGGAGGACCTGAACCGGTTCGTCTCTCACGAGGAAGGAGGCACGATTCTGGCCGAAACGAGCGGCACGTGGGTGTTGACGGATCGGAATTCCCCGGAATTTCCGGATTCCGCGCTGGCTTGGTTGCACGGCACGACAACGGGCGAAGAGGCAAGCGGAACCGGATCGGTGACGGTGGCGGATCGCCGGTACATGGTTACCTACGAGAGAGCGCCGAGCCTTGACGCGGTCATGCTGACCTATACGCCGGAAAAGCAGGTGCTGGGGCCGATCCTGAAATACAAGCGCTGGTACTGGCTGCTGTCGCTTGTCTCGGTCGTCGTCATGCTGGCGTTTTCCTATTCGATCTACGGTCTGATCCATCGTCCGCTCGTGCGCCTGCTGCAATCGTTCAAGAGCGCCGAGATGGGCAGATTCGAACGGATCGGCGCCTACCGCTTCAAGGACGAGTTTTCCTATTTGTATCTCCATTTCAATCAGATGATCGAACGGCTCAAGGTGCTGCTCCATGAAGTGTACGAGCAGAGGTATCGTGCGCAGCTGGCGGAGCTTCGCAAGCTGCAATCGCAGATCAATCCGCATTTTTTCTATAACAGCTTTTTCATCCTGCACCGAATGGCGCAGTCCGAAGACCACGAGAGCGTCATGCGGCTGTCCCGGCTTCTGGGAGACTATTATCGGTTTATCGCCCGGGACGGCAAGGACGTCATCGATCTGGAAACCGAGATCCAGTTCACGAGAACATACGTCGAGATCCAGAGCATTCGCTTCGGCAGGCGAATTTCAATCGATTTCGCGGAGCTCCCCACCGTCTGGCGCACCGTACCCGTCCCGCGATTAACGCTGCAGCCGATTTTAGAAAACGTTTACAATCATGGCTTGGAGAAGAAAAGCGCGAACGGACTCGTGCGAGTCGGCTTCGAAGAGGACGAGGAGTACGTCCGGATCGTGGTCGAAGACAACGGAGAGAGCTTGGACGACCGGCTGCTGGAGGAGTTGAACGCCCGACTGAAATCTCCCGAATCCGTCGAGGAAAGCACCGGGCTGATCAACATTCACCGGAGAATCCGGATCTATGGCAAGGAGAGAGGCGGGTTGTCGCTGTCGCGCGGCGAATGGGGCGGACTGAAGGTAACGATTCGGATTCCGAAGGAGGGGGAGAGCGATGTACAAGCTGCTTCTGGTTGACGACGAGCATTGGATCGTGGACAGCCTGTACGCGGTGTTCGAAGAACGGAGCGATCCGGAGCTTCGCGTGTATAAAGCGTATTCCGGGGAAGAGGCTTTGGCGGTGCTGGACCAGACGAAAATCGATATCGTGCTGTCCGATATCCGCATGCCGGGATTGAGCGGGCTGGAGCTGCAGGACGAGATTCGGAGGCGGAGGCAGGACTGCAAAATCATTTTTCTGACTGGCTACGACGAATCCGAGCTGGTGCGCAAAGCGGTCCGGGAAGGCGCGATTAACTATATTTTGAAATCCGAGGAAGACGCGATCATTCTCGATTCCATTCAGAAGGCGCTGGAGAGCATACGGGAGGAACGGCGCGGCAGAAATTTCCTGGACTCCGCCAGGCGCCAATTAAGACTGGCCTTGCCGGCGCTGCGCAGCGAGTGCTTGAAGAAAATGTGCGAGGGCAGCCGAACTGCGGGCTCGCTCTCTCCGGACATGTTCGAGGATCTGGCGGTGAAGCCGGATCTGCAGAAGCCCGTGCTGCTCGTGCTCGGCAAGGTCGACGAGTGGCGTCCGTCCGACAGTCTGGCGGATCAACGGCTTCTCCTGAGCGCGCTGGAGAACATTGGGGAGGAATGCTTCGCCGGGTTTACGCTCGTCAAGGCTTCCTTCGACGACCGCTCCTTCGTCTGGGCGCTGCAGCCAGCGGAGCAACAGGAGCCGCTCGTCCCGGAGGGAAGCCTGAACGCCTTTGCGTACGGCACGCTGGAGACGGTTCAACAGATCGCCAAAGAAATCTTGCAGCTGACGGTCTCGTTCGCGATCGTTCGCGACCCGATCGCCTGGAGCCGGCTGCGCGCGGGATACGCCTGTCTCAAGCGCTCGCTCATCCGCAGATTGGATGGCGAGCTGGTCACGGTCGTGAACGTGACGGAGGACGCCGCCATGGAGCAGAGGCTGGAGGAGGAGCAGCAAATCCGGATGCTGTTCGGGAAGCTGCTCGAGGAGGGCGGGCTGCAGCCGGAGCAATCCGATGAAAGCTGCCGGATTATCGAGGAAATCCAACAACTGATGGATTCGTCATCTCCGGAGCCCGCGCTATATTCCGAAATGTACCTTTCTCTGGTAGCAGGCATGCTGTCCGGGGTCAAGGACTGGGGAGGGAAGGAAAGCGCGCCGATGCTGGAAGGGGTGTGGAAGCTGCTGGAGGGCGATCGGATCCTGAGGCCGGCGGAAGGGTTGGAAGAGATAAGGAAGCTGCTGACGACATGGAACGAATGGAGACAGACGGAACGTCTGGAGGCCGGGAGCCGGATTGTCGCCGCCGTCCATCGGTATATCGAGGAGCATCTGAACGAAGAGCTGTCTTTGACCGTGCTTGCCGAGAAGGTGTTTCTGAATCCGGCCTATCTGTCCCGGGTCTACAAGGCGAGGACCGGCAAAAATCTGATCGATCACATTAACGAAAGCCGAATCGCTAAGGCGAAGGATCTGCTGGATGGCACGCTGATGAAGGTAGTCGACGTCGCCCGTTCCGTCGGGATCGAGTCCCCGGCCTATTTCACCCGCCTGTATAAAAAAATGACCGGCTTCACGCCGCAGGAGTACAGAGAGAGCGCTTTCGGCGAACGCGTAAAAAACGAACAACGATTGTAGATATTGTCTCATTGAGAAGGGGGCGATCGGGCCGGATAATGAAGGGGAACCAAACACGAGGAGGCAGGATGGGATGAAAAAAAGCTTAAATTCAAAGCGCGCGACGGCCTGCGCGCTGCTGGCTCTTGCATTGGCGCTATCGGGCTGCTCCGGAGGAAATTCCGGGAAAGGAGACGCTTCGCAGCCTGCGTCTTCCGCGCCGGCATCGTCCGCACCGGCCCAGTCCGGCGAGGCTGCCTCATCCGAAGCCGGGGAAGACCCTTACTTCGGAAAGTACGAGCAGCAGGTCGTGGTGACGACCGTGCGTTCCCAGGACGATACGTACAAGTTCGACGCGGGGGAATCGCTGGACGAGAACGTATGGACTCGGACGCTCGAGTCCGAGCTCAACCTTAAGGTCAAGAACCTCTGGGTGGCGAACGGAGAGCAGTTCGGCCAGAAGATGAACGTATCGATCGCCTCCGGCGATCTGCCGCAGATCATTCCCGTCACGGCGATCCAGCTCAAGCAACTGATCGATTCGGACCTCATTATGGATTTGACGGAGGTTTACGAGAAGCATGCCTCGCCGTTTCTGAAGGAAATCATGAACCAGGGCGGTCCCGAGGTGCTCGACTCGGCCTCGTTCGGAGGCAAGCTGATGGCGCTGCCGTTTACCGGCTCTTCCCAGGACGGCTACTCCATGTACTGGGTGCGCACGGATTGGCTTGACAAGCTGGGACTTAAAGCGCCGGCAACGATAGACGAATTCGTAGGAGTGATGGAAGCTTTCGTCAAGAACGATCCCGACGGCAACGGCAAGGCGGACACGATCGGACTGTCGCTGTCCAAGGGACTGTTCGGCGTAGGTTATGCCACGCTGGAGGGCTTTTTCAACGGCTATCGCGCCTACCCGCGTCTCTGGCTCGACGACGGCAGCGGGAACCTCGTCTACGGCTCTATTCAGCCGGAGATCAAGGAAGCGCTGGCCAAAGCCCAGGAGCTGTATGCTGCAGGCTTGATCGATCAGGAGTTCGGAGTCAAGGACGGCGGCAAGGCGGCCGAATTGGCGGGCTCCGGCAAAGCGGGCCTCCATTTCGGCGGAATGGCTAACTCGATCTGGCCGCTGCAGCCGAGCCGGCATAACGATCCGAACGCGCAGTGGCAGGCGTTCGCGCTTCCTTCGGTCGACGCCGAGCCGGCCAAAACGCCGCACAATCTGGCGGTCGGAACGTACTATGCGGTTTTGAAAGGAACGGAGCATCCGGAAGCGCTGGTCAAGGCGTTAAACGTCTTCGTGGAAAAAGGATGGGGCAAGGAGACGACGCCGGATACTTACTCCGAGCACTTCAACAAGGGCGGCGTAGAGCGGCACAAATACCCTCCGTTCCAGGCATGGCCGTCGCGCAAAAATCTGGATGCCCATCTGTCGGTGTCCCATGCGATTCAGAGCGGCGATACGTCCCAGCTTAACGCGGAGGAGACCGATTATTACAACCGGATTCAGAGCTATCTGGGCGGAGGAACGGAAACGCTCGATTGGGCGTACGACCGGGTATTCGGAGTCGACGGCTCGTTCTCCGTCATCAACAAGTACGTCGAAGACAATCTGGTTGCCCGCAACGGATTTTACGGAGCGCCGACGCCGACGATGGCGTCCAAGAAATCGACGCTCGACAAAATCGAGGAAGAAACGT
Source organism: Cohnella sp. (assembly GCF_041641335.1). Classification (NCBI taxonomy): domain Bacteria; kingdom Bacillati; phylum Bacillota; class Bacilli; order Caryophanales; family Paenibacillaceae; genus Cohnella; species Cohnella sp. Next base: position 124,292 of record NZ_JBEPYQ010000003.1, read on the forward strand.
TTACGCGCATCATTATGGGGGATTCGATTGATTTGTTCGATAAGTTCGTCGCCGATTGGAAGAAGCTCGGGGGCGATCAGATGACGGCCGAAGTCAACGAATGGGTCACAACGAAATGATTACGCGGCCGGGAGCTACGCTGCGCAGCCGGTTCCGGAACTTTCCGCTCCACCTTATGCTGCTTCCGGGCGCCGTCATCGTGATGATCTACAGCTACTTTCCAATGTTTGGCATCGCGATCGCCTTTCAGAACTACATTCCGGCCAAAGGTCTGTTCGGATCCAATTGGATCGGCGCTGACAACTTCCGGTTCGTCTGGGATTTGCCCGGGTCCAGACTGGTGCTGCGCAACACCGTGTTTATCGCTCTGATGAAGATCGTCGCGGGTCTGGCCATTCCGATCGTCGTGTCGCTTATGCTGAACGAGATGCGCAAGGAGTTCATTAAGCGAAGCGTGCAGACGCTGATCTACCTGCCGCACTTCCTGTCGTGGATCATTCTGGGAGGCATTCTGATCGATATTCTGTCGCCCTCCACGGGGATTGTCAACGAGGTCGTCGCGGCGCTCGGCTTCAAGCCGATCTATTTTCTCGGCAACAACGACGTGTTCCCTTACGTACTCGTCGTGTCGGACGTATGGAAGGAATTCGGCTTCAATACGATCGTCTTCCTGGCGGCGTTAACCGCGATCAATCCGGCGTTGTACGAAGCCGCGATCGTGGACGGGGCCAATCGGTGGAAGCAGACGCTGCACATTACGCTGCCCGGCATGATGCCGATCATCGTCCTGATGGCGACGCTGAGCTTGGGCAACGTGCTCAACGCCGGCTTCGACCAGGTGTTCAATCTGTACAGTCCCCAAGTGTACGAGAGCGGAGACATTATCGACACGCTCGTCTACCGGATCGGACTGCTGGACGCCCAGTACGGGATCGCGACCGCGGTAGGATTGCTGAAATCGGTCGTCGCCCTGGCGTTTATCTCGCTGTCGTATTTCTTGGCGCATCGCTATGCGAACTACCGCATTTTCTAGAAGGAGGATGACTGCATGACCGAGCGTCTTTCCTTCGGCAGGCGCGTCTTTATCGCATTTAACTACTCGTCGCTTATTCTGATGTCGCTGCTCTGCATCCTTCCGTTGATCCATGTGCTGGCCTTGTCGTTCAGCTCCAACGCGGCGGCGACGGCGGGTCTGGTGAAGCTGTGGCCGGTCGAGTTCACCGTGAAATCGTATGAATTCGTGCTGAATCGGCCTGAGTTCGTCCAGTCCTTGCTCGTGACGCTTCAGCGCGTCGGGCTTGGCCTGCCGCTGAACCTGCTGCTGACCGTCCTGGTCGCTTACCCGCTATCCAAGGAGTCGACGCGATTCAAGCCGCGAACCGTTTACGTCTGGTTTTTCGTCTTCACGATGCTGTTCAACGGCGGTTTGATCCCGACGTATATGACGATCCGATCGACCGGCTTGCTCGATTCGATCTGGGCGCTGATCCTGCCGGGGGCGGTGCCGGTGTTTAACGTCGTGCTGCTGCTCAACTTCTTCCGCGGTCTGCCGAAGGAGCTGGAGGAGGCGTCGTTCATGGACGGGGCCGGACATTTCCGAACGTTGTGGAAAATCTATCTGCCCTTGTCGCTTCCGGCGATGGCCACGATCGCGCTGTTTACGACGGTCGGCCATTGGAATTCCTGGTTCGACGGCCTGATCTACATGAACTCGCCGGAACGCTATCCGCTGCAAAGCTACCTGCAAACCGTCATCTCCCAGCGCGACATGACGCTGGCCTCCTCCACCGATCTGGAATTGCTCGCGGAGGTGTCCGATCGAACGGTCAAGGCGGCGCAAATCTTTATGGGCGCGTTGCCGATCTTGCTCGTCTACCCGTTTCTGCAGCGATACTTCATGAAAGGAATCGTGATGGGCAGCGTGAAGGAGTAACGCCGTCCTTGCAGATATTTTCTATACCACGGAAGGCCGTCAGGGAAGTTTCCTGACGGCTTTTCCATACTGTACTATTTAAATGGTTTGCCGGACTTCGTTAAGCTGGACTTGCTTACCTAGTTGTAGCTGGATTTGCCGTGCTGCGGAATGTTAGGCTCCCGGATTCG